>JBDRQZ010000309.1:0-4586 GCA_043826025.1 bacterium
TTGAGTATCGTGGTAAGACAGCAACCGGATCGCCCGTCGAGGGCGAACTGAAGGCCAAAGATCGGGGTGAGCTCGAGCGGATTCTGCGCCGCAATCGGATCCTCGTGGATCGCATTGCCAAGAAGCCGTCCCAGATCAACATCCGAATTGGCACCGGCATCAAGAAGGTCCACATTTCCCGCTTCACGCGGCAGTTCGCGACGATGATCGGCGCCGGTCTACCGATGGTGCAGTGTCTGGAGATTCTCGCCAAACAGATGGAGTCGCTCGAATTCCGCAAGATCGTGGCCGACATCCAGGAGGGAGTCTCCGCCGGATCGACGCTCTCGGAGGCGATGGGCAAGCACAAGAAGGTCTTCGACGATCTTTATGTCAACATGGTCGAGGCCGGTGAAATGGGCGGCGCGCTCGATACGATTCTCGTACGACTCGCCAACTATCGTGAAAAGTCCGACGCGCTGGTGCGCAAGGTCAAGGGTGCAATGGTCTATCCGGCTGTGGTCTCGGTTGTCGCGACCGGAGTGACGATCGCGATGTTGACCTTCATCGTACCGGTGTTTGCGAAGATGTTCGAGAGTCTGGGCGCGGAGTTGCCCGGACCGACTCAGGTCATCCTGAACATCTCCAACCTGCTGCAGGCGCATTTCCTGAAAGGGATCGCCGTAGTGGTGGGCTTCCTGGTCGGTATGAAGTTTGTGCTCAGGACCAGCAAGGGCCGATTATACTTCGATCGCCTGAAACTAAAACTGCCGATCTTTGGCAATCTGGTCCGTAAGTCGGCGGTTGCGAGATTCACCCGGACGCTTTCGACTCTGATTCAGTCGGGTGTGAGTATTCTCGACGCGCTGGAAATCACGGCAAAGACCGCCGGCAATCGCGTCGTGCATGATGCGATCAAGCAGTCGGTGCTCTCAATTGCCGAGGGTGAGACGATCACCAGCCCGTTGAAAGAGTCGGGCGTTTTCCCGCCGATGGTGATTCAGATGATCGCCGTGGGTGAGAAGACCGGTGGCCTCGATGAGATGCTCTCCAAGATCGCCGACTTCTACGATGAAGAAGTCGACGCTGCTGTGGCGGCGCTGACCTCGATTATCGAGCCGGTGATCATTGTCTTTATGGGCGTCGTCATCGGTGGTATCCTGATTGCCATGTATCTGCCGATGTTTGACATCATCGGCAAGATCAACTAACGAAGTGTACACAGGTTGATTTTCAGGCCACCCCGGCGCCTCAGGTCCGGGGTGGCCTTTCTACAAAGGCTATGGTTGGAACGGCAGATCGAAAGTTGAAAGAGGAGCTGCGCAGCAGTTGGTTCATTCCGCTGCGCCTGGCAATCTTCCTTTTGCTCTTTGGCGCGGTGATGTTGCCGCAGAGCAGCACCGGTGCGCTCTATCGGGCTTTTCTGCCATATTCGCTGACTACGCTGCTCTTTCTGGTGGTGGCGGAGCTTAAGTCGCGTCACGCCCGACCCTGGCTCTTGAGCGTAGCTGTCTTCGTGCAACTGGCCACCGAGCTAGTGGTGGAAGGCACGTTAATCGCCGCCTCCGGGCAGTTGACGACGCAGTACTCAATCCTGTTTCTGCTGACTATCATCTCTGCCAGTCTGGTGTTCCGACTGGCTGGGACGCTGGCAATCGGGACACTCGCGTCCTTACTCTACACACTCAAGGGATCGCTGCACAGTCTCTTCGGTGGCGGCGGCTTCGAGTGGAATGTCCTAAGCGATGCCTTCTCGACCAGCGACGATGTGTTTTACGCAACCTTCCTGCACATCTGCACTTTCTATCTGGTGGCATTCATTTCGGGCTACCTGGCGCAGCGCCTGCGAGCGAAGGAAGGCGAGCTTTCCACAACCTCGGAGCGTCTGCAGCGCGCCCGTCTCGATACCGATGACATCCTGCAGAACCTCCACTCCGGTCTGTTGACGCTCGACAATCGCGGCGAGATCGTCTATTTCAACCGCGCCGCCGAGGCGATTCTTGGCATGAGGCAGGATGATGTCAAAGGCCGCAGCTTCATGAAGGTGTTCGACCGTCGCATGCCTGATTTCACGGAGCGGATCCTCTCGGTCCTGAAGCTCTCCCGGCCCAGTATTCGCACCGAAGTTTCGATCACTTGCCCGGCGGGCAATGAAGTACCGCTCGGTTTGACGACTTCTATTCTTGGCGATGAGCGCGAGGGGGTGCGTGGGGTGATCGCAATTTTTCAGGATCTCACCGCAGCCAAGAAACTGGAGCAAAAGCTGATGAAAGCTGACCGGCTTGCTGCCATCGGCGAGATGTCGGCCCGCATTGCCCATGAAATTCGCAACCCGCTGGCCGCAATCTCCGGGTCGGTTGAGGTCTTGAAGTCTGAGTTGCAGCTTGAGGGAGAAAATGCGCGGCTCATGGAGTTGATTGTCAAGGAGTCGGAGCGGTTGTCGCGGGTGCTCTCAAGCTTCCTCTCCTACACGCGCGCCGAGGAGCCGAAGCCCGCAAAGGTTGAGTTGATATCACTCGCTTCGGAAACGCTCGAACTACTGCGTCACGATATCGGTCTCTCCGCAGGTGTTCGCCTGGAGTTGAAGAGTGAGTCAACAACTTCCTACATTATCGCCGACGAAGATCAGATCAGGCAGGTCCTGATCAACCTGGTCACCAACGCGCTTCAAGCGGTGGGGCACAAGCGTGGTTGCGTCGAACTGGCGACTGGTGCACCGAGTGATTGGGATGGAATCAACGCCAGTGATTGGGTCGGTCTGACTGTCGCCGACAATGGTTCCGGCTTCGATCCCAAAGACAGCGACAATATCTTTGAGCCCTTCTTCTCGCGTCGGCGCGGGGGCTCAGGACTTGGTCTCGCGATTGTCAAACGCTTCATCGATACGAATGGGGGCCAGATCAGAGTCCGTACCGCCCCCGGCGTGGGAACCACGTTCGATATCCTGCTTCCTCGCTATCTGCAGCAGGTGGAGAAGCAGGATCAAGATATGCTGTCCCACGAATCGGCACTCAGTCCCGCCGGCAGCTAAGTTCAAAACAAGCAGCCATCCTCTATATCCCGTACTCTTTAGATGAAACACACCGGAGGAAAGGTTCACCTGTGCCTGCCGTTGATCGCAATAGTAGTGCCGATCTTCGCGGGGTGTAACGAGACCGACAATCGTGAAATGGAGCCGCAGACCGAAATGACGACTCAGAATCACCTGGCTGGATCGACATCACCATACCTGCTACAACACGCCAACAATCCGGTGGATTGGTATCCCTGGGGGGAGGAGGCGCTGCAACGGGCCCGGGTCGAGGACAAACCGATATTCCTCTCTATAGGTTACAGCGCCTGTCACTGGTGTCATGTCATGGAACATGAATCCTTCGAAAACCCGGAGACCGCGACGCTGATGAACGAGCACTTCGTTTGCATCAAAGTCGACCGTGAGGAGCGCCCTGATCTAGACGATATCTACATGACCTTCATACAGCTTTCCACCGGCAGCGGTGGCTGGCCGATGTCGGTCTTTCTGACGCCTGATCTCAAGCCCTTCTTCGGTGGCACCTATTTCCCGCCTGAAGATCGCTATGGCCGACCCGGTTTCCCAAATCTGCTTCAAAATGTCGCGACGGCATGGAAGACCCAACGGGACCAGATCGAGCAGAGTTCAGAGGCCTTCGCAGCACGACTGCAGCAGGTGATGGGCACTACCGGCGCAGCCGGGCAATTCCCGGAAAACACCCTGGAGCAAGCGGCGCAGCAGTTGCTCTCCGGATTCGATGCGGTAAATGGTGGCTTTAGTGGACCACCGAAATTTCCGCCCAGTTATTCACTCTCACTTCTCATGCGCTATATCAAGCGGCGTGGCGACGAGCAAGCTCTGCGGGCGTTGACTTTCACACTCGACAAGATGGCGCAGGGGGGCATTTACGATCAACTGGGTGGCGGCTTTCATCGCTACTCCGTGGACACCTACTGGCTGGTACCACATTTTGAAAAGATGCTTTACGATAACGCGCTGCTGAGTCGGACCTACTTCGAAGCCTATCAACTTACCGGCAACGACTTCTACCTGCGGATCGGCACCGAGGTGCTTGACTACATCCTGCGCGACATGACTGATGGGGCAGGGGGCTTTCATTCTTCGGAGGATGCCGATAGCGAGGGGGAGGAGGGTAAATTCTATGTCTGGACGCCGCAGGAGATAGTCGAAGCACTTGGTGAGGACGATGGCAAGCTGGTCTGTGACTATTTCGATGTCACTGAGGCGGGGAATTTCGAGGATGGCAAATCAATCCTGCATGTGCGTGGCAAAGCGCAACTTTTCGCCGAACGCTACGGATTGACGTTTGAGGAACTCGCATCGAATCTCGCCGAAGCCCGCGCCGGGCTCCTGGAGGCGCGATCCCGGCGAATCCGTCCCCACAAGGATGACAAGGTACTGGCCGACTGGAACGGGTTGATGCTTTCCAGTCTGGCGAGAGGCTATCAGCTCTCTGGCGACGAGCAGTACCTGAGGGCGGCGAACCGCTGTGCCGACTTCCTGCGTGAGACTATGTATCGCTCTGACGGGCTTCACCGCACCTACCGGCAGGGTGCGGTTGGTTCGCATGGCT
>JBDRQZ010000310.1:0-3604 GCA_043826025.1 bacterium
ACCGCTCCGGACGTCGCTGCTTGTCAGACATTGATCCGCTCGCTACTTCTTCTGCTCGTAGACTTCGTCGATCAGGCCGTAGTCCCTGGCCTCAATCGGTGACATAAAGAAATTGCGGTCGGTGTCTTTCTCGATGCGTTCCAGCGGCTGGCCGGTATGCTCCGCCAGCATTTCGTTGAGCTGTTTCTTATGCTTAATAAACTCTCTGGTCTGGATTTCGATATCGGAGACCTGCCCCTGTACTCCGCCAAGCGGCTGATGGATCATGATCCGCGCATGGGGCAGGGCGATGCGCTTGCCATTCTGACCGGCGGCCAGCAGGAAAGCGCCCATCGAGGCGGCCAAGCCCATGCAGAGAGTCGAGACATTCGGTTTGACATACTGCATCGTGTCATAAATCGCCAGACCGGCAGTCACCGAGCCACCGGGGGAGTTGATATACAGAAAGATATCTTTGTTGGCATCCTCAGCGGCTAGGAACAACATCTGGGCGATCACCAGGTTGGCGATATTGTCATCAATCGGAGTGCCCAGGAAGATAATTCGGTCTTTCAGCAGACGGCTGTAAATATCGTAAGCGCGCTCGCCGCGACTGCTCTGTTCAACAACGATCGGAATCAATGCGCTCATTGCTCTTCGCTCCTCCTTGCATCGGCATCACCATCCGGCTCGGGCGGCGTGGCGACCGTTTCCTGTTCGGAAGCCGCGATAATGAAGTCCATAACTCTCGACTCCAGAATCGTTTCGCGGACATCCGCTACCTTGCGGCTGTCGGCGATTTGCTCCTTGGCCTCATCCAACGTCATGTTGTAATTATCGGCAAAGCGCTGCATCCAGGCATCCAGATCTTCCTGTTTTACCACGATTTTCTCCGCCGTAGCGATCTCATGGTAGAGCAAATTCCAGCGAATCTGTCGGATCGCATAGGCGCGATACTGCTCGCGGAGCTTGGTCTCGTCGATTTCCTCTTTAGAGCGCTCGCGATAGTCATCCACGAGGTTATCGAGGAAATTGGTAATCATCGATTCCGGCAACTCGAACCGGTTCTTGTCGATGACCTCCTTCATGACCTCCTCGCGCAGTGCGTCCTCCGCTTCCTTTTCCTTGCGGAGCATCATACTGCCCCGCAGCCGCTCCTTTAGATCATCAACCGAGGCGACATTATCGCCAAACTGCTTGAAGAACTCCTCGTCAAGTTCCGGCAAGCGCAATTCCTTAATCGCGTCAATCGTGGCCTTGAAGCGCACGGTACTGCCGGCGAAGCGTTTGTCGAAATGGTCGGGCGGGTAGGCAATCTCAAATTCCGGCGTTTCGCCCGTCTGCTTACCTTTCAGATGCTCGAGAAACTGCTGCGGCAGACCCTCATCGAGCAATTCGATTTGCACATTCTCGAATTCCTTTTCCTTCAGGTTGCCCGATGTTTCGGAAAGAACCTCGAGATTAGCAATCACAAAATCATTGAGTTGCGCCGGACGCTCGACCGCGACCATTTCGGCATTCTGGCGGCGCAAGTAATCCAGCAGACCGTCAACTTCAGCCTCGCTAACCTCCGGCGAGGGTTTCTTCAGGTCGAAGCCGGTGTATTTCTCCAGCTTGATCTCGGGGCGCACATCGAGTTGTGCCGTATAGATCAGCGGCTTGCCCTCCTCGAAAGTGACATCGGTGATCTGCGGCGGCGAGATCGCGTCGAGGCCGGAATCTTTGAGCGCCTGCCGGAAAGACTCATCCATCAGGTTTTCGAACACTTCCTTGGCGGCGACATCGCGAAAACGTGATTTGATCGTCTTCATCGGTACCTTGCCCGGCCGGAAACCGGGAATTTTCGCCTCGGTACGCAGTTGCTGATAGATTTCATCGAAGCGGTTCTGGACCTCTTCCGCGGAGACCTCGATCTTGAGATCGCGGCGCCAGTTCTCGCCCGGGCTGACTTCGTGCTTTACTTCCAAACTAATTCCTCATGAGCTCTCTGCCAATAAAATGCGAACGGGGGGACTTGAACCCCCACGACCTCTCGGTCACTAGATCCTTAGTCTAGCGCGTATACCAAATTCCGCCACGTTCGCGTCATACTCTCGTTTTCCGGCCCCAACTTATGCGAAAGGGGGGACTCGAACCCCCACGACCGAAGTCACTGGATCCTAAATCCAGCGCGTCTACCAGTTCCGCCACTCTCGCAAAACCAGTTCTCCGGTGGCGCGTAGCTGCGCTTCCACCGGAGCAAACCAATTTAGAATGGCCCCTGTTTGGTGTCAAGCGAATTACGGCGCAAAGCACGGATTCAACGATTCAGCAGTTCGCCAGTCTCAAGATCGACCGCGGGACCAGTCAGTCGGTGCTATCTCTGTTGGCAATCGAAGACGCGAGCTCCTGCAAGCGGCGTACTTCCTCTTCGTTGCCCTGCATCTGGCGCAGTCTCGTAAGGCCTTGCAACGGTTTCAGAAGACGAGGATTATTGGGAGGATACCCAAGATGTGCCAGTCTCCAGCTTCGCTCCAAGTGTGGCGCCGCTTCACTGACTTTGAACTGCATCAACAACGACCATCCGTATTGAGACAGATACTCGACCAACTCGAGAGAATCGGTAGCAAATGTGATTTCCGCGTCCTCGAGAGTGCGCACCAGGACCTTGGCAGCTTCTTCGGGCTTGCCCTGATGCATCAGCAGGTTTCCCCAAATCCGTCTGTAATCGAGAGTGTTAGCATCGAGCCGACCGAGCTTAGCACTCGAGAGCTCAATCAGATGCTGAAAAACTGCGGCAGCTTTTTCTAAATCTCCAACTGTGGCGAGACAATCTCCGTAAAGATGCAACGGCTCTATCACACCTTTCGACTCACGGCCAAAGTACTCTTCAGCAGCCCTAAGCGCCTCCTCAAGCATCGCGCAAGCCGGCTGGCCTTCACCTTGCTTTCGGAGTAACACTCCGAGGTTTGTTTTCACGTCCATGACAAGTTTCGCTGATACGCTATCAGTACATTCCAGCGACTCCAGAGCCGCCTCGAGAATCTCACGCTCTCTGTCTGTCCAGCCTAATTCACGATAAGAAAGTGCGAGCCTGTACGAAGTTTCGATTACGCTCACATGACATACACCGAACATCTCAGTCAGATCTCGGAGCAGCAGTTCGGCGTAGTGCGCATGTGATTTAAAATCCAGACTCGTGAAATAAGCGCGGGTCAGCGGCTCATAGGCAAGTGCCAAGATAGGACTGTCTTCTCCATATCTCTCTTTGAGAATGTCGACAGCCTCCAATAGCAGGTCGATCGAGGAGTGAAACCGCCTCTGTGCGCCATAAAGATCAGCTCTATGGATTAGTACAAGCGCCCGAAGTGAATCGGCCCGATCAAGTGTGGCAACGATTGCCTCGACTCCACGAAGTGCAGAATCGGCATCATTGTACCGGCACATCCGGAAGTAGCACTCGGAGAGGCGAAATAGCGGCTCAATGTACTGAGTCTTTAGCTCCAGTCCGTCTGAGCCGCGCTCGCTCTCAAGAAAGTCCTCTAAGACCTGTACCGCAGAGTCTGGTCGAGAACGAGCAATCAGGCTGTCGACTTTGTCGATTAACCTAGCTTGATCAAGTTCGCTGTTAATAAGTCCATCAGAA
>JBDRQZ010000311.1:0-4288 GCA_043826025.1 bacterium
CACTTGCGGACAACCTTAATAAAGCCTTAGAACCTATCAGGGAGAAACGCCGGGAGTTGGCGCAGGACTTGGGTTATGTCAATGATGTTCTGGCCGACGGGTCTCGGCGGGCACGGCTGCGCGCACAGGAGACAATGGCTTTAGTCCGTGAGAAGATGCATCTGCGATGAATGACAATATCGATTCGACCGACGAGTTCGCGGGCAACACCGAGGCGTTTCCGGTTCAACTGGATGGTTTTGAGGGGCCGCTTGATCTGCTGCTCTATCTGATTCGCAATCAGGAGATCGACATCTACGACATCCCGATTGCCAGGATCACCGAGCAGTATCTGGAGTACCTCAACCTGATGAAGGCGCTGAACCTGGAGATCGCCGGCGAGTACATCCTGATGGCGGCGACTCTGATTCGCATCAAGGCTCGCCTGCTGATGCCGCGTCACAGCCAGGGTGAAGGTGAGGAGGAAGATCCGCGTGAAGAGCTGATCATCGCCCTGCTTGAATACAAGCGTTTCAAAGAAGCGAGTGAGGGGCTGGTGCGGCTGGAACTCAAGGAGCGCCAGATCTTCACCCGTGAGGATTTTTCCTATCTGCAGGTCGAGGATCAGGAGACCTTCACCATCGACGCCACACTCTGGGATTTGCTGCGAGCATTCAATGAGGTGATGGCGGCGGCGGCCAATGAGCCGAAACATGAAGTCCGGAATTTCGAGCTGTCGATCGAAGATCAAGTCGAATATGTGCTGGCGGCCCTGATGGAGAGCGAACAGCTTTCGCTCTCGGAGTTGGTGCCGACCGACCGGCACCGGATGTACTATGTCGTAACATTTTTGGCGCTGCTGGAACTAGTCAAGCTGCAACGGATCTCGATTCGGCAGCGCGTCAGTTTTGGAGATATCTATGTCCGAAGAGCCGGATAGCGGCTATACAGATGAAGAAGTGAATCTGGACGAGGCGGTGTTGTTTGCCGCTCCCAAATCGTTGTCGCGTGAAGAACTGAAGAAAATCATCAAGTCGCGCCACCGGGGCGGAATCCGCAGCATCGTCGAAAAACTGAACGAGCGCTACGATCAGGCCGGAATCTCCTTCCGTATTCGCGAAATCGCCGGCGGCTACCAGTTCTTTCTTACCGAGCCTTATTCACTCGATGTCGAGCGCCATCTGGCGAGGCAGCGCAAGCGGCGCCTGACCCCGGCGGGTCTCGAAACGCTGGCGATTATCGCCTATCGGCAGCCGGTGACCAAGGCCGAAGTCGAGCACATCCGTGGCGTGGCCTGCGATGGTGTGTTGCAGACTTTGCTGGAGCGAAACCTGGTCAAACCGGCAGGTCGCGCCGAACGCATCGGCAGGCCGCTGCTGTACGCGACCACCACTGAATTCCTCGAGTACTTCGGTATCGATTCTTTGGAGCAGCTTCCCAAACTTGAGGAGGTGCTGCCTCGGCAGTTGAACTCGCCGGCGCAGGGCAGTCTTACCTTTGATTTGGATGATTCGGTCGAGGCCGAGTCGGCACCGCTCTCCGAACCCGATACCGAGCCTTAGCTTGCGCCTTAACAAGTTTATCTCCCGCTGCGGATTAGCCTCACGTCGGACCGCCGACGAGTTGATTGTGCAGGGCAAGGTCCTGGTCAACGCCGAGATCGTGACTGAACTGGGGGCGGCGGTCAATGAGCACCAGGATGTCGTCGAGGTCGACGGCAAAGTCTGCAAACTGCCCTCTGAACCGATCTACATCGCGCTCAACAAGCCGCGCGGGTTTCTGGTGACTGTGGGGGACCCCTTTGGCCGGAAGACCGTGATGCAGCTCCTGAAAGGGATTCGCCGTCGCGTCTACCCGGTCGGACGACTCGATTACGATTCGGAAGGTCTGCTGCTGTTTACCGACGACGGCGAGATGGCATTCCGACTGGCGCATCCGCGCTATGGTGTGAGAAAAGTCTACAGCGTCAAGGTCAAAGGCAAATTCCCGAAAGAGGAATTGGCTCGGTTTGAGGAAGGCATTCGCCTGGAAGATGGACACTTAGCTCGAGCGCGCGCCTCCCTGCGCAGGCAGGATGAAACTGCCTCAATGCTCTCCCTGGAGCTGACCGAGGGGCGCAAGCGGGAGATTCGACGGATGTGCCGGATTCTCGGATATCAGGTACTTTCCCTGCGCCGCACGAAATATGATCAAATTACCCTGACCGGCATCCCCCCCGGCCATTGGCGCTATCTGACGCCGCAGGAAGTACATCTGCTCAAACAGCGAGTCGCGCTGGCCTGACGTCTCCCCGTATTTAGCTTGCCTCACTCATTTTCCGCCGTATATTTAAAGTGCTATTTGTGTTTGGGCGCTCTCACTCTTACCGGGGAGGAATATGGGCAGACTGGTGATAACAATCGATGGGCCGGCTGGCTCCGGCAAGAGCACCACGGCTCGCAAAGTGGCTGAGCGCCTCGGGTTGTTCTATCTCGATACCGGCGCGATGTATCGAGCGATTGCTCTGAAAGCCGTGCGGCTGGGTTACGATCCTGACAGCGAAGGCTCGATCGGCACGCTGGCGGAGCGGACCAATCTCGAATTCGTTCATCTCGAGGGTAAACAGCGACTGATGATGGATGGCGAAGATGTAACTGACCTGATCCGCACCCCCGATGTCACCGCGGCAGCGAGTGCGATGTCTGCGATTCCCAGGGTCCGCGAGGTTCTGGTGGAGCGGCAGCGTGAGCTTGGCCGTATCGGTAAGGTAGTTGCCGAGGGTCGCGATACGGGGTCGGTGGTATTTCCCGAGGCTGATGTGAAAATCTATCTGATTGCCGATTCGCAGGTTCGCGCTGAACGCCGACATCTGGATATGGAAAACATGGGTCTGGAGAGCACTACGGTAGAGCAGCTTGAGCAAATCGCACTGCGCGATGATGCTGACTCCACCCGCAAGATCTCGCCTTTGGTCAAGCCGGAAGGCGCGATCGAAATCGATACCACTGGTCTCTCGATTGAAGAACAGGTTGAGAAGGTGGTTGAGTTAGCGCGGAGGGCAGCTCCGGCCTAAATGCTAATCTACCGCTTCGCGCATTTCAGTATTCGCGTTTTCGGGCGTATCCTCTTCGGCCTGAAGGCTTTCGGTCGCGAGAACATCCCCGCAGAAGCGGCCATTTTCGCTTCAAACCACCTGTCACAGGCGGACCCGCCGCTAATTGGCGCTTGTCTGCCGCTGAACACCTACTATTTCGCCAAAGAAGAGCTTTTTTCTAACCGCTGCGTCGGAGCATTGCTCCGCCATGTTCATGCTTTTCCGGCACGTCGGGGTGAACCTGATGCCGGTGCCTGGAAAAAGGCGAAAAGAGTCTTGACGTCGGGCGATCATCTCCTATTTTTCCCCGAAGGTACTCGCTCAGTCGACGGGCGAATTCAGCCCGCCAAAGCGGGTCTCGCCCGATTGGCGTTCGCTGCCCGTGTGCCTGTAGTCCCGACTGTGGTGGTCGGGTCGGATAATCTCAGGGCGGCCTTGTGGCGGCGCGTCAAACTTCGGGTCGGATTCGCACCCCCCGTGCAGTTATCTGAGTTCGACGACTTGCCGACACGTGAAGAGCGTTGTGACGGTTTGACTGAGCGAGTGATGACGGCGATTGCCGCGTTGTCTGAACAGGCGCAGCAGGATAGTATCTAGTTGAGCCCTGCGCCCGCGGCACTCGCTATTTGAATTTGAAAAAACGCCCGGAAGGGTGAACGCTATAGATCCTAGGAGGAACAGGATTAATGTCTGAAGAAGTGAAAACAAGTCTCGACGAAACTCAAGAGAATGGAGGTGAGGAGGCCACCGGCAAGAAGGCCGGCGCCAGAAAAGCCAAGATCAAGTCCCGATCCGAAGTCAAAGCCTCACGAGTTGAGGAACGGGGGACCTCGCTGGTCACCGAGCGGGCCCAGCAGGTCGAAGGCGTTAGTACCGCACGCAAGCGGCGGGTCTCGGAAAAGGCCCAGCGCCGTACTGCTGAGGGGCCGCTAACCGCGACGTCGGTTGCGACTGTCGATGCGATCAAGCAGACCGACCTTGAGGATGACGACTACAGCGAGTATGAGTACAACCAACTCATGCTGATGTATGAACAGACGATCCAGGACATCCGCGAAGGTGAAATCGTCAAGGGCCGCGTCCTTGGCATCACCAAAGAGGATGTCATCGTCGATGTCGGCTTCAAGTCGGAAGGGATCATCTCGATTCAGGAGTTCACCGAGCCGGTGAATAGTCAGGTCGGTGACGAACTCGAGGTCTTCCTTGATGCCGTTGAGGATCAGAATGGCCAGTTGG
>JBDRQZ010000312.1:0-3104 GCA_043826025.1 bacterium
TCGCTCGACAGCGTGACCATCGACCCTGAGTTGACGAAGCTTATCAATTCCGACCTCGCCAATCGCTATCAAGTTGTGCCGGTGCTCAAATTGGGTCGGACCTTGACGGTGGCGATGGTCGATCCGCTCGATGTCGTGGCAGTTGATGAACTAAAGTATGTCACCAAGATGCGCATCAACCGCGCGATCGCGAGTCGCTCCGACGTCGCCGCCGCGATTGAGGAGCTGTTCTCGGTAAAGGACACGCTCACGGAGGCGCTTGAGGATGTGACGCGCCGTCGCGAGAACGATAGTGGTGGCATTCCGAAACTCGAATCCCGCGACGAAGACCTGGCCGGTGAGGCACCGGTTATCAAGTATGTCAATCTGTTAATTGCGCAGGCCTCCAAGGCCCGCGCTTCAGACATCCACATCGAGCCCGATGAGGACAGCGTCCGGATTCGTTACCGGGTCGGCGGTTTGCTGCGCCACGAGGGCAATCCACCCAAAGCGATTCAGTCGGCATTGATCTCACGCCTCAAGATCATGGCCGAGCTCGATGTTTCCGAAAAACGGCTCCCGCAGGATGGCCGGTTTACTTTTTCCTGGGGCACGCAGAATGTCGATATACGCGTCTCGACCCTGCCGACAATTCATGGCGAAAAAGTCGTCATGCGCCTGCTTGATCGACGCAACCTCATCATCGGGGTCGATAAGCTGGGTTTCAGGGATGAAGTCCTCGAGAACTTCCGCCGAGTTATTCACAAGCCGGAAGGCTTGATGCTGATTTGTGGTCCGACCGGCTCAGGTAAAACCTCGACTCTCTATGCCGTTCTTAATGAGATCAATTCAATCGAAAAGAATGTCATTACCATCGAAGACCCGGTGGAATACAACCTGCACGGGATCAACCAGGTGCAGACCAATGACAAAGCCGGCTTGACTTTTGCCAGTTGTCTGCGATCAATCCTCCGCCAGAACCCGGACATTATTATGGTCGGCGAAATTCGTGACGCGGAGACCGCCGAGATGGCGGTGCGCTCCGCCATGACCGGGCATATGGTACTCTCGACGATCCACACCAATGATGCTGCCGGCGCCGTCTCCCGCCTGATCGATATGGGCATTGAGCCTTTTCTGCTGGCATCATCGCTTTTGGGGGTGCTCTCGCAGCGACTGGTGCGCACAGTCTGTCAGGCCTGCAAGGTCGAAGAGCGGGTCGCGGCTCCGATTCTCCAGCAGTTCCAACTGGACCCGGACAGCGCCCCAACTTTCTATCGAGGTTCCGGCTGTGATGATTGTCACCATACCGGCTATCGCGGTCAGATGGGGGTCTTTGAATTCCTGGCGGTCAGTGACGCCGTCAAGGAACTGATCCTGACCAACAGTTCCTCCGGACGCATCGCCAAGGCTGCGATCAGCGAGGGTATGCTGACACTGCACCAGGATGCACTGGAGAAAGTGCTGGAGGGCAAGACGACCTACAAGGAAGCGCTAAGGGTCAGCCAGAAGGGCGAGTCAAGTGAGAAGCGCGAGTTAAATGCAGCAGTTGTATAGATACAAAGCCCGCACGCAACGGGGCGAACTGATCACCGGTATCCTGCGAGGCAATGACAGTGCTATGGTCGCCGAGCATCTGGTCGAGCAGGAACTGATCCCGGTCAAGGTCACGCGGGGTAGCGGCTTCTCGTTGCGAGAGATCTTCAGTTTGCGGCGGAGTGGTGTCAGAACTGAAGATCTGATTATCATCACCCGACAGCTTTCGACACTCTATCGCGCCGGTATTCCACTGCTCAAGTCGCTGGAAATCGCCAGCGAGAAATATGCAGGCACCAGAATCGAAGAGTCGCTGCTGGCGGTTCGTGACGATCTGGAGCGCGGCGAAACGCTCTCCGATGCGCTCGCCAAACATCCGCGCATCTTCTCCGAGATCTACACCGCCAGCATCCGAGCCGCCGAGGCGACCGGCAAACTGGACATGGTGCTCGATCGCCTCAGTGAGGCGCTGGAGCGCGATATGGTGACCGTGGAGGAGATCAAGAAGGCAACCCGCTACCCGATCACAGTGATCGTGGCCATCGTCGCCGCCTTCATCGCACTGACGACTTTTGTCGTACCCCGTTTTGCGGAGTTCTATGCCTCCTATGATACGCCGCTGCCCAAGCCGACCCAGATCATCATCGCCCTTGGCGTGTTTTTCCAAAACTCCTGGTATGTTGCCTTTCCTTTGCTGGCGGTATGCGTGTTCGTGTTTATCAAGGCACTGCGGCATCCCCGCCTCAAACCGACGGTAGACAAAATCGTGCTCAAGCTGCCGGTCATGGGCGATCTGTTCGTCAAGACCGCGCTCTCAAGGTTTGCGCATCTGCTTTCAGTGCTGATCGCCTCCGGCACGCCGATCATTACGGCCCTGGAGATCGTCCGTCACGCGGTCGGCAACACTGTCATTGGTGAGCAGATACAGCGGCTCTCCGATTGTCAGCGCGAAGGTCGCAGCATGCTTGAAGTCAGGCATCACCTCCGTCATTTTCCCAATCTGGCGATCTCGCTGATTCACGTCGGGCTGGAATCGGGTACCCTTGAATTGACTCTGGCAGAGATTTCGCGGTTTTTTGATCGGGATGTGCAGTACGCCTCGAGTCGCCTGACCAGCCGGCTGGAGCCGGTGATGATTCTGGTGATCGGCGGCATGGTGCTTTTTATGGCGCTCGCGATCTTCCTGCCAATGTGGAATCTGATTACCGTTTTCCGCAGTTAATCGCTCAAATCTTCAGCCGGTTTGACGATAACCTGAACAAGACGCAGAGGTTTGCGCGGCAGCCGTTTAGCTGACGGCGACCCGTGAATCTCACAATCCGACTACGGAGAAGAAAATGCCCCGACTTAATCTTTCGCCTGGCCGCTCAACTGCGGGCTTTACCCTGGTCGAGTTGGTGGTCATCATTGTCGTGCTGGGAATCCTCGCCGCGGTCGGGATACCGAAGGTTGGCAGCCTGATCGGTTCCAGCAAGGAGAGTCAAACCAAAGCTGAGCTGGTGGAGCTGAAGCGCGCCATCGTCGGCAATCCTCAGGCAACCGCCGCCGGCAGCTATACCGATCGCGGCTTCCTGGGAGATTGCGGCTTC
>JBDRQZ010000313.1:0-2715 GCA_043826025.1 bacterium
AATTAGCCCGTTTAGACTATATCTTAAGAGAGATATACTGCTCCGACATACTGCTATTAGAGGGAGAAACAGATGAAATGGGCAAGAATTCTGGGAGCAATGGCAATCGCTCTATTGTTCTCACTAGCTCCGATCTCCGCCTCTGTGTTGTAGAAGTTGACCGAGATTCTGACGCCACCTTCACGGAACGCGGTCACGAAACCCTTGCTCAGCAAGTGGTTCTGCAGGTCGATTCCGGACGGGGAACCGACGGAGATAAACGAGGAGCGGTGCTCGGCAGCAGTTGGACTTCGCAGTACGTAGAAGTCGCTCCCCGCGAGATACTCCAGGAGCGGATCAAGCAGCGCCAGATTGTGAGCGAAGATTTTCTCGACGCCACGCTGGCTTAGGTAGCGCGTCCCAGCCTCCAGTGCCCAAAGATGCAGGAATGGATAGGTGCCCAGCGAGTAACGGCGGGCGTCGGCCAGAGGCTGCCGAGTAAAATCGCGTAGGTTAGTGAAGTTACCGCTCCAGTCGATCCCCATCCAGCCGGTATGCACCGGTTCCAGCATGCTCATGGCACGTTTGCTCAGATAGCAGAACCCACAGCCGGGCAAACTCAGTAGCCACTTCTGACCACCGCAGGCCAGGAGATCGATTTGGCACTTCTCAACATCGAGTGGGCTGGCACCCACACCCTGAATGCCATCGACCGCAAAGAAGATATCACGCTCGCGGCAAAGCTTACCGAGCGCCGGCAGGTCATTGCGATAACCGTTGAAATACTGTACGAAGCTCACTGCCAGCAGCCGGGTATGATCGGTCACGAGCTTTGCGACCTCAGACTCAGAGAAATCGTCATTATCGGTGGGCGCCATTATGATCTTGACACCCCGGCGCTCCAACTCTCGAAAAGGATAGACAACGGCTGGAAACTCATTGTCGGCGATGATGACCTCATCACCCTCCTGCCAGTCAAGCCCGCTGACGGCCAGATTAAGCCCGGTTGAAGTGTTGGTGGTGAAGCCGATCTGTGCCGGGTCCGCGTTGATCAGCTTTCCGCAATTCCGGCGCAATTCCTCCAGCCGCTGCGAGCCCTGCGCAAAGCCATCGCGCAGGTCGACAATTTCCTGCAGGTAGGTCTCGATCGCGGCGCGCACCGACTTGAGCAGCGGCGCGTTGGCGGCATTGTTGAAGAAGACCTTCTCTTGAAGGCCAAAGAAATCGTCGCGGACACTACTGTCGATTAGAGCCAACCCCGCTCCCGGTACCAGGTGGCAGTCTCATTGAACGCCGCCTGTAGTGGCAGTTGAGGTGTGACCCCGAGTACATCCCGCATCTTCTGCGACGAACAGGTCCAGTTGGGGCAGGTGAGTTCGCCGACTTTGTCTGGGGTCAGATTGGGCGCGCGGCCGCTCTTCCTTGCATTCGCCGTATCGAGTTGCGCCAGAACCTTCAGCAGCAGCACCGGGACGCGCAACGGCTTGGTCTCCACTTTCAGGGCGTCGGCAATCATCTCCTGCGACTTCCAGGTGGAGATCACATCCTCGCTGTTAAGGAAGAAAGTCTCGCCGATTGCCCGCTCATTCTTTGCCGCAGCAATAATCCCGGCGACCACATCTTTGACAAAGGCGACACTGACAAATGTCTCCCGACCACCGAATTTCACCTTCCAACCGGCAACCGCTAACTGAAAGAACTGAAAGACATCGGTGTCGCGCGGCCCGAAAACCGCCGAGGGCCGGACGATAGTGATCGGAACCTGCTCGGCGTACTTCAACACGGCAAGTTCACCACTCAGTTTTGATTGCCCATAGTCTGAGATTGGCGCTGGTTGGTCAGTTTCCAGACGCGGTCGATCCGGTTGTCCCGGCCCCGCCGCCGCCTGACTGGAGACATAGACAAAGCGCTTGATCTGGTCGCCGCGTTCCGCCGCTGCTGCCACCAGGTTGCGGGTACCTTCACCGTTGACCCGATGAAACTCCTCCCGATTGAAAGCGCGCACTTGCCCGGCAGAGTGAAAGACATAATCGACACCAGCGACCGCGGCTTTCAGACTCGGTTCATCCTGCAAGTCACCATAGACTGTCTCGTAGCTTGGTCCCTGCAGGTTTGCTGTCTTGGAGGTCCGGCGCAGGAGCAACCGCAGCCGAAATCCCTGCGAACTTAGCTCCTCGCACAAGTGGCTGCCGACAAAGCCATTACCGCCGGTAACCAGAGCCAAAGGGGAATCCAGCTCAGCCATTATTTACCTTGACACTAAAAGAGTGAGCATCTATGTTCGTTTTCTATGCTGCATTTTTCCGGCCAATGTAACCAGAGTAGACAGGGAAGCAAGTAGAAAGATGGACCTGTTCGACAAGTGCAAGAAGTTCACTCGCTCCTCGGAAGTCAAGGAAATGGGGATCTACCCTTATTTCCGTCCGATCTCTTCCGCCGCTGACACGGTGGTGACTATCGATGGCAAGGAGCTGATCATGATCGGCTCCAATAACTACCTCGGTCTGGTCACCCATCCCAAGGTGCAAGAGGCCGCGGTGGCTGCGGTTCATAAATATGGCACCGGCTGCACCGGCTCACGGTTCCTCAACGGCACTCTCGATCTGCACGTGCGGCTTGAGGCGGAGTTGGCCGAATTTATGCGGAAGGAGGCGGCGTTAGTCTTCTCGACCGGATTTCAGACCAACCTCGGCACCCTTTCTTCGTTGGTCGCCAAGGGTGAGTATATGGTTACTG
>JBDRQZ010000314.1:0-2021 GCA_043826025.1 bacterium
CGGGGCGCCAAGGTGATGATCTGCGGCGTCGCGGCCGCTAATGAGATCCTCGTGCTGCCCGGCTCAGCCTACCGTGAAACCGACGCCGATTATGCACTCTCCTTGGTGATTCCGCGCGATATCGAAGGACTGACCATTGTGGAAACCACACACCCCTCCGACCGCCGCGAGCTGGAGGAGGGGTTCGACATCCCGGTCACCGAGGGTGGCATAACGCAGGCTTACCTGCTCTTCGAGGATGTCTTCATTCCGAACGAGCGGGTCTTCATGGCGGGCGAGTACCAGTTCAGCAAGAATGCGGTGCTCAATTTCATCAGCACCTACCGCGCGGCAATCGGTGGCTGTGTGGCAGGGCAGGGGGATGTCAAAATCGGCGCGGCGGTTCTTACCGCGCGTGCCAACGGACTTAGTTCGAAAGTCTTCAAGGACAAAATCACCCAGATGCAGATCAACAATGAGACCACCTTCGGGCTGGGGATCGCGGCGGCGGCGCTGGGCAAACAACACTCATCGGGTGTCTGGCTCTGCGATCAGATGCTTGCCAATGTCAACAAGGTCCATGTCGCGACCTTGCCTTATGAGACCTCACGGCTGGCACAGGATATCGCCGGCGGGATCGCCGAGACCGGCTGTATGCCCTCAAGCCGAGACTTCAAGTCGGCGAAATATGGTCACCTGCTGCAAAAATATATGCGGGCGCGGCATTCGGCGGAGACCAGAGCACGCGCGGCACGGCTAGTGGAGTGGTGCACAATAGGCGCCGGGGTGCCCGGCTGTATGCATGGCGGCGGTTCACCGGATGGCGCGAAGCTGCTGATCCGTCTCGGCGCCGATCTGGAATCGAAGGTTGACATGGCGCGAGGATTGGCGAATGTGAAGGAGGAAGTTCCGGAGCCGGGGCAATGATCTAGGTCAAGACCTTCGCGGCCTCAATAGTCTCGGGTCATCGCCTGTCGGAGGCCATGCTTTTCAACCCAGGCCGATTTACTGCGCCATAATCCTCTTGATCGTCTCCTGATTGTCCGGTAGCAGCTTGGCATCCACTAGTCGCGGGATCAATTCGCGCCAGGACTTGTCGGCAGCGAAGACCCGCGCGAAAATGTCGAGTGCATCGTCGAACGTTCCGGGGTCCTTAGCCGTTGCCAGCGCTACCGCGTGCCAGAAAAGAATCTCCGGATTGTCGGGGGCATAGGCGGCAGCAATCTCATAGTAGGCTCTCGCTCCAACCAGGTCCTTTTGCGCCATCTGGATATCGCCAAGATCCATGAAGTCATAAGCGCGGGAGAGATTCAAGAGTCGCCGCAGCTCCACCAGTGGCTCCGGTGAGTCATCTACCCGGATATCAAAGAGCCGATCCTTCCAGCTTTGCCCGGTGGGTTCGCCGCTGACCACCACCAACGCCGCCGACTGTTTGCCACGAATGTCGCCGCCTTCTGCCTCGGCCGCTTCGAGCGCCGCCATCAGGCGCTCGGCTAAGTCACCCTGAGTCTTTTCGAATGCTTCAGCCATCGCCGCCGGCACGGTATTGTTGCGCATCAGATTGGCCTGTACCGAATAGTGCCGCCCCTGCTGATGCCCGGCATAGGCAATACAACCGGAACCGGTGTGGGTAGCAACTTCGCCATTGCGGTCGATCATCGCCACCTGCCGCACCTCATTTTGCGGATCGGAGGCCAGCAAGCCGTCAAGCGCCTGTTGCGACGATTTCCCCAGCCGCATCATTTCCAGCCCAAGGGGGCCATAGGAGAAGTCGACCAGCGACTGAGTTGCGACCGCGCCCACTTTCGGCTCCAGCCAAATCACATTGGCGACGCGGAAATAGTGGGATTGCACCGCCGCGCCGAACTGCCCCGTCACGGCGTCATAAGCGACTATTGAATAAGTATTTACCGGTCGCAACGGAGCCGCCAGGTCATCGATTTGCGCCTGCGCGATCAGGCTCGAGAATAAGACCAGCGAAACCACTACCAAAAGACTCTTCATTGTATCCTCCTGCGGAGTGCCTTATATGGCGCACGATA
>JBDRQZ010000315.1:0-2103 GCA_043826025.1 bacterium
TCGCTGTCCAGATCGCCGCATCTGCCTTCGAAATGAATGCAGGGCGGATTGTCATAAGTTGTCGCGCCGGCAGCCACGCTCAGCGCCGTGGCCAGCAGTAGCAAAGCGAAGCACAATATCTGTTTAGACTTGTTGTACATATACCTCCCCGGAATCTAGTGCTGAGTCAATCAAATTAGACTGACAACTCCAAGATAAAGTAACCCGGGGCAGGCTGTCAAGCGTTAATCTAGGGTGCCGAGCCTGCAAAACGACGGTAGGCAAATGGTCCGAAATCGAAGGCGGCCAGATGCCTGGCGTAACCGGCCAGCGTGAACCAGTGGCCCTCTCCTTCGCCGCCTGCGGGTCTGTGAATCACGATTTCCTGCGCCGGGGTCCAGCCGGAGCCGATCAGGTAAAGTTTCTCGCCGGCCTGATTGCGGCAGATATTGAAGATGATCGAAAGGTGCCCCATGCCGCCGGTGCGATTTTGCACGATCATATCCCCAGGCTGCAAGTTGTCGGGATCGACCGGCTCGGCATACTTGAGCACCGCCCAGCTTCCCGACCAGGTGAAGAGATAGCGCAGGTAGCTGTCGAAGGAGGCCCGGTTGCTGTCGGCGGCGGTTTGATAGACCACATGCTTGTCGCTCGCTGCATGATATCTCAGGCATTTGCCGCTCCGCCACTCCAGCCAGCTTAGTCGTTGACCATTCTGCAGTCGGAAGTCGAGCAACTCCTGCTTGCCCTTCTGGTAGCAATACTCGGCGAAGAGGCGGTAACCCATGTCGGCGCACTGTTCAAGATCGGCATCGAAGAGGAAGTCAAGATCGACCACGCGGTAGTCATGGCAGCATTCATAGGCGCGACGGCTATCGTAGCGCTGCGCGCGGACTGTGTCAGGTTTCAGCGGCAACGCAGAAATGAATGTGGAGTATTGCTCCAACGGCAGAGTATCGCAGTGGTATTGTCTCGGGGTAGATACTACTTCGCTCATTCTCTCGGCCGGGGCAGTTTGACTGAGGGATACGAGGGCAATCAGACTCAGGGAGACTTGCCGGATCACCTGTCCAGGCTGTCGAGCGCCGTTTCTTCGCAAGCCTAAGGTATCACAATCATGTTGTTGATATTGATGACTTTGTGCTCTCCTTGAGCCAGCGAAAACGCCGACAGCGTTGGGTTGCCGATACTGCCAGAGCCATACCAGCCCACGATGTCGCCAGGGCTCCAGAAGTAATTCCCATCATTGTCTTTCCAGGCATCCAGATACCAGGTGCCCTGTGCAACAGGACTTAGCAGGTAAGTGGCTGAAGCTCCCGCGCCAATACCAACAGCAGCGGTGAACATGGCCGGAGCGTAGTTGTTCCAGTCACTGAGTGTTGCATATATCGCTACTTCAGTATTGTCAAGGTTGCCTGATTCTCCTGCCTGTAACTGGAGTGTGCCGCTAATCTGTGTTGTTGCAGGACCCTGTCCCTGCACGAGGACGCTGAGCGTCGCGTTTGCACTCGCTTGCCCATCAGACACAGTCACGAGAAGTAGCGCCTCGATATTGCTTGAGCTGGAGTTTGCCGGCAGCGTCCATGTCGCCTGGCTACCTGAGCCGGAGACCGAGCCGTAAGTAGTGGAATAGAAGTAAGTCAAAATGTCGCCGTCTTCATCCTCTGCAACCACAGTAGCATCAACCATCCCGCCGCTGCTTGGCAGTGTCGTCTGAGAGGCGTAGAAGGAGTGAATAATCGGAGCATGATTGCCACCCACCGGACACTCCGCGCAGGGCGCTGCGCCATCATAGAAGACATAAGCCAGTAGATAGGTCACATCGGAAATGTTGATCCGGCCATCGCAGTTGACATCCGCGATGCTCTGGTCGGGTAGTGGAGTCTCCTCGCCGAAAATGTAGTGGAACAAAATGACTGCATCGGATAGATCAATGTCGCCACTGTAATCGAGATCGCCGCAAGTCGGGACGGGGGTGCGATTGGCGGAGATCGGAGCTAGTGAGAACAATAGAGCGATTGCCATTGCTCCCAGAATTCTTGCCCATTTCATCTGTTTCTCCCTCTAATAGCAGTATGTCGGAGCAGTATATCTCTCTTAAGATATAGTCTAAACGGGCTAATT
>JBDRQZ010000316.1:0-3345 GCA_043826025.1 bacterium
GGATTCGTGCGGTCCAGGACCTGACCGCGGCGCAGGCGACCAGCTTCATCTATCTGCTCAAAGATGTGATCGACGAAGTCCTCGGAGCGGAGCAGCCGCTTGAAATTCACCGCGCCCTTCTCCTCCTCTATCGCAAAATCGATCAATTGGCCTTGCTCACATTCGATACCTATATGCGCTGTCGCGATCAGGTGCACCAGATTCGCGCCGGGGAGAAGCGCAAATGGGGGCTGCAACCCGGTAGTGCGCAATCGCTGCCAGTGCTCAATGACAAGGAGAAACGTGATTAGAATACATTGCTATGTGGAAGGGAGGATCCATTAGATGAGGGTCTTCATCTCCTTAGTTGCAATCGGTGTGTTGGTTCTGCTGCCGATCATCGGCGTCGCCATCGATCTGCGCTATCTCTTTGGGGTGATAATTCCCTACCTCGCCATCGTCGCTTTCCTCTTGGGTGTGATTGTCCGGATCTTAGGCTGGGCCCGTTCGCCGGTGCCCTTCCGGATCACCACCTCCTGTGGACAACAGAAATCGCTCGACTGGATCAAGTCGAGCCGGCTGGACAATCCCCACAGCACGCTGGGGACCATCGGGCGGATGGCGTTGGAGGTATTGTGTTTCCGGTCACTATTCCGGAACACCAAGACCGATCTCCGGGCGGGACCGCGGCTGGTCTATGGCGCCGACAAATGGTTGTGGGCGGCCTCACTGGCCTTTCATTATTCCTTCCTGGTGATCTTCATTCGCCACTTCCGTTTCTTCGCGGAGCCGGTACCGAGCTGGGTGATGCTGATCCACAACCTCGATGGCTTCTTCCAGATCTGGCTGCCGGTCCTGCTGATCACCGATATCGTGATTGTCGCGTCACTGAGCTTCCTCTTGCTGCGCCGATTGCTTGATGCGCGGCTGCGCTACCTCTCATTGGCGGCCGACTATTTTCCGTTGCTTCTGATCGGCGGCATCGCGGTGACCGGAATTCTGATGCGCTACTTCACCAAGACCGATCTGGTGGCGATCAAGGAACTGGCGATGGGTTTGATTAGCTTCAACCCGGTCGTGCCGGCGGGAATCGGCACGATGTTTCTCATCCACCTCTTTTTGGTGTGTGTGTTGTTCATCTACTTCCCGCTTTCCAAACTTATGCATTTCGCGGGGGTCTTCTTCAGTCCCACGCGCAACCTGGCCAACAACAACCGGCGGAAACGTTATGTCAACCCCTGGGATTATCCGGTGAAGGTGCATACCTACGAAGAGTATGAGGATGATTTCCGGGAGCTGATGAAAGCCGCTGATATGCCGCTGGACAAGGAGTAGGAGCATGTCAGAGAAATTGCCCAAACCGGATGAACTGGCCCAGGTTGATTTCGGCACGCCCAACAAGCCCTGGCTCGACACCAAGGTAGATTTCAGCAAGAAGGGCAACTGGAACTTCGCCGGGGCGCAAGAGGCTCTCGAGTATCTCGACCTGCCCAATCCGCGCAAGTGGCAGCCCTACGAAGCTGACTGGAAGCTGCCGGAGAACTGGCAGGAGATCATCATCAAGGGCTTCAAGGAGCGACTGGGACGGTTCCGCTCGCTGAAAGTCTTCATGGATATCTGTGTGCGCTGCGGCGCCTGCGCCGACAAGTGCCACTATTATATAGGTTCCGGCGATCCCAAGAATATGCCGGTACTGCGCGCCGAGCTGTTGCGCTCGGTTTATCGGCATGAGTTCACGACGCTGGGCAAGCTGTTCGGCAAAGTCGCCGGCAGCCGCAAGCTCGATCTCGACGTGCTGCGGGAGTGGTTCTACTACTTCTACCAGTGCACGGAGTGTCGGCGTTGCAGTGTCTTCTGTCCCTATGGCATCGACACCGCCGAAATCACGATGATGGGGCGCGAGTTGATGAACCTGATCGGGATCACTATCGACTGGATTGCCACACCGGCCAAGAACTGTTTCCGCACCGGCAACCATCTGGGCATTCAGCCGCATGGTTTCAAAGACTCGATCGACTTCGCCGTCGATGAACTCGAAGAACTGACCGGGGTGCGGGTCGAAGCGCCGATCAACAAAAAAGGCGCGGAGATTCTCTTCATCACCCCCTCGGCGGACTATTTCGCCTCGCCGCATTATTACACGCTGCTTGGCTATCTAATGCTCTTCCATGAGATCGGACTCGATTACACCTGGAGTTCATTCGCCTCCGAGGGCGGCAACTTCGGCTTGTTCCACTCGCATGAGATGATGAAGCGGCTGAACAACAAGATGTATCATGAAGCGAAACATCTCGGGGTGAAGTGGATTCTCGGCGGGGAGTGCGGCCATATGTGGCGGGTGATTCATCAGTATATGGACACCATGAATGGTCCGGCCGATTTCCTTGAAGTTCCGGTGTCTCCGCTTACCGGCACAAAATTCAAGAATGCCGCCTCAACGAAGATGGTGCATATCGCCGAGTTCACGGCGGATTTGATTCGGCATGGCAAACTCAAGCTCGACAAGAGTCGCAATGACCAGTGGAATATTACTTTCCACGATTCCTGCAATCCGGCACGGGCAATGGGACTTCTTGATGAGCCGCGTTATGTGATTCGCAACTGCGCGAACAAGTTCCACGAGATGCCGGAGAACACAATCCGCGAGCAGACTTTCTGCTGCGGTTCTGGCGCCGGGCTCGGTACTGATGAGAACATGGAGATGCGCTTACGCGGCGGCTTCCCGCGCGCCAACGCGGTCAAGTATGTGCATGACAAATATGATGTCAATGTGCTCTCCTGCATGTGCGCGATCGACAAAGCGACACTGCCGCCGCTCCTGGAATACTGGGTGCCGGGGGTTGAGGTCGCCGGCGTGCATGAGTTCGTCGGCAACGCGCTGGTAATGACCGGCGAGAAAGAGCGCACCACCGACCTGCGCGGCGAGCCATTTGTCACGACGGGCGACGCCGCAAAGGAAGTAGCCGTGGGAAAGGAGGTGAGTGAGGATGTTTGATGCCGGCAAGGTCATTATCGGACTGGTGATCTTCATCATCCTGATCTCTTTCCCGATCTGGTACAACGCGGCCGGCGGCAAAGCCGACTATGTGCCGGAACTGGAGAAAGCCTCTCGCGGCAGCGACTGTGTGCGCCCCGCCCAGTGGATGCGTTACAATCACATGGACCTGCTCAACACCTGGCGCGACCAGGTGGTGCGCGAAGGTGAACGCTATGAAGAAGGCAGCGACGGCTCGATCTATGAAAAGAGCCTCACTCACACCTGCCTGAGTTGTCACGAGACATGGAAAAGGCACTATCAAAAGCGGTTTCCGATGTTTTAAAGTCAATGGGTTTTGGGCAACATACCCTGAAGAGGAAAGGGACTCC
>JBDRQZ010000317.1:0-10209 GCA_043826025.1 bacterium
CGGCCAGGCTGCCGTGACTTACTATTTCAAGTGTGACCTTGAAGGGGGTCGTCTACGGCTGCGACGCTACTAGCTGCTGTGCAGTAACTGCTTCAGGTGCTGCACATACTCCAGCGGGTTCATCTGCTGGTAGCCGGTGCGGCCCAGTTCCTGGCCACCCTCATCGAGCAGTAAGATTGTCGGAAAACCGCGAATGCCGAATTTCTGCGCCAGCGCCTGGTTTGCCTGGGCCAGTTCGGGCGGCTGGGCGGTGCGACGCGGGAAATCGAGCTTGAGCATCACCAGGTTTTCGCGCGCGTAATCCTGAAACTCTTTGTGGGAAAGAACGTTGGCGTCAAGACGCTTGCACCAGCCGCACCAGTCGGAGCCGGTGAAGTAAGCGAAAATCGGCTTATTCTCGCTGGCGGCGGTGGTGCGCGCCTGATTGACATCGGTTAACCAGTTGATACCACTTTCCGCGGTTGGCATCGATTCAGAGGATTCAGAGGTGGAACAGGCCACCAGAGAGATCGAAATCATTAACGCTAATGTCACCAGAACTGCTTTCATGATCATCTCGCCTTTGTTGAGAACCAAAACTATCTTGCATTACCTATCGGCTTCGCTCTCGCTCGCCTGAGTTTTTGCCACGAGTGTAGCAAACTTCTACCAATATGGCAGGAAAAGCACTTTCGCGCAAGCGGGCAAAGCCTACTATCAGATTATAACGAAAAGCCACGGAGCAAGTTCCCCTGCTCCGTGGCTCTGTATAGCAAGTGCCAGCCGGGTCAACCACGCTACTTCCCGCTGAGCACCTCCTCCGACTCGTTGGCTTGCTTGAACTTATCTGCCTTGGCAATCAGATCCATCAGCTCAATCACTTCCGGGGTCGAGCGCTCATGCTCAACCTGCCGTGCCACTTCGAGCACCTCGGAGAGCTTGCCGCCCTTGGCCCAATAGCTGTTGCGCAGAATCTCGGAGAATTCGGCTGCCGCGGCAGCTAGCTTGAAATCGGCTGAGGCATTGTCGAAATCCGACTTGAAGGTGCCGCCATCGAATCCCTGCGAGACTTCGCTGACCGCAAAACTATCGGGGTCTTTGAAGCGCACATAGACACGACCCAGTTCGCCGGTGGCGCCCTCTTTGAGCTTGATCTCATAGAGTGCAGTCACCTGATGGCCGGAGCCGATCTCGCCGCCATCCTCTTTGTCGTCGCGGAATTTGTCATCCTCGACGTCGCGATTCTCATAACCGAGCAACCGGTAGCGGTCGACCTTATCGGGATTGAAGTCAACCTGAATCTTGACATCACGAGCAATCACCTGCAGCGTGCCGGTCAGGTTGTCCATGAAGACCCGCCGCGCCTCATCCCAGCTATCGACATAGGCATAGTGGCCATTGCCCTTGTCGCCCAGCTTCTCCATCATGATGTCATTGTAGTTGCCCATCCCGAAACCGATGGTCGAGAGCGTGATGCCCTTATCCGCTTTGCTCTTGATCATCTTGAGGAAATCGTCGGCTGAAGTGCGGCCGACATTGGCGACCCCATCACTGCAGAGAATCACCCGGTTGATCTTGCCCGACTCGAACATCTGCTCCGCCATGTCGTAACCCATGCGGATGCCTTCTTCGGCGTTGGTCGAACCACCGGAGTAGAGTTTCTCGATCGCGGCAATGATGCGATTCTCATCGTGCACTGAGGTCGGCTCCAATACTACAAAGGCATTCGAGCCATAGGCGACGATACCGACGCGGTCGCGGTCGGTCAGATTGTCGACCAGCATGCGCAGGCTGCGGCGCACCAGGCCAAGACGATCCTCGCGACTCATCGAGCCGGAGACATCGACGACAAAGACCAGGTTGGCATCCTTGCGATTCTCAGGACGTACCTCCTTGCCGACAATCGAGACTTTCAGCATCTGGTAGTTTTCACCAAACCGTGAGGGCGCACCTTCCATGACGATATCGAAGGCTTCCTCCTGGGGATGGCGGAAACTGTACTTGAAGTTGTTGACGAATTCCTCGACCCGCACCGCATCATCGGGCGGCAGATTGCCGCTCCCGAGATAGCTGCGGGTCATGGTGTAGGAGGCGTTGTCGACATCGATAGCGAAGGTCGAGAGATGGTCGTCCTCGGTCGAGACGAATGGATTCACCCCGCTGTGGTCGAAGAACATCGCATCGAACGGTTCGCCATTAGGTGGTGCATTGCCGCCATGCGCCGGCGGGTAGCCGTTGCCATTGACGATGCCAGAACAGGCGTTGCCGTATTCGGCCTCAAAACCTAACTTCTTGAATTCTCCCTGATTGGCAATCTGTGCCAGAACTTCGGCGCGTCCGCCACGAATCTTCAGCGCTTCGTCAGGCTGTGGTCCGACCAGGTCTGTAGTGACTATCTGGGTCGTACTCAAGTCAAGCGCCGCAGACTCGAGCGCGAAGTCCTGGACTGTTGTCTGCCCATCGGTCACGGTAAGTCCGGACACTCGTTTCTCCGCGAATCCAAGTGCCTGGACGAGGAGGTTGTGAGAACCCGGCGGCACATTGAGAAGCAGATAGGCGCCTGTGGTGTCGGTGACAGTGCCGATATTGGTGCCTTCGATGACCACCGATGCGTAAGGAATCGGCTTCCCCGTTCCAGCATCCGTGACCCTGCCTCTGATTTCGCCGGTCTCGGCCATCTGCGCGCTGCTGACCGCCAGCAGTAAGATCATGGCAGTCAATGCGATTCCGAGAGTAATTAGCCTTTTCATCCCTTCCTCCTAATCTTGAGGTTTGTTGTTTCTTGTCCTCAATACATCCCCACCCCGGCCATATTCCCGGTACTGGAGGAAAAAGTACGATTCGAGGGGAAACGGTGAGGAAGTCTTGCGGTGGAGGGGGCTGGTCTTGAGACGGACGTGGAGACGATTGCGTTCAATCGGTCTCACGAATGTAGGGCAGCTCTCGCCGAGGGCTGCCGGCAGGAGTCGGAGACTCATGCCCTGCTTGGCTGGGCCCCGGCTCTCCGGGCTTGTTGAAAAAGTCCCGCGAACCTGTCGTTGCGAGCGACCGAAGGGAGCGCAGCAATCTCGTCGCCATGTGAAGCTGGTATGTTGCAATGAGATCGCCGCATCACTTCGCTCCTCGTGATGACAGTGCATTGGTCCAGCGACTTCATGCCGGGGGTTTTCAACACGCCCTCCGGCCGGGATGACCACTGTATTGAGGTCACTGGCTACGCTTGGGTTGTCGGGTTTCTTGCTCTGAGCAAGCTCAGAACTGCGGAACCCGACCTACTTCCCAGAATCTGCTTCGGTAGTGTCCTTGAAGAGCCTACGTTTTGGCTTGGGCAATGTGTTTTCCCCTGGATTCTTCGTGCCCTCCGGGATGATATTCGGCTCGTTGAACCTGATTGGCTGAGGTGGCATCGGCTTGAGCGCGAAGTTCACGCTGGTACTGAGATAGCTGCTGACTACGACATTGCTGACAGTGTCTGGGTAGTATCCAGCCGCTTCGGCGTGGATGGTGTAGACTCCTACCGGGACGTGCACGACTATGAACCTCCCGTCGGGTCCAGTCATGCTACCCATTCTGGTGGTGTGGATTGCCACACCTGCGCCGAGAATAGGCTCGCCGGTTGTGGCGTCAGTGACTGTGCCCCAGAGCTTGCCGGTGCCTGAGTGATGTATTGCCTCCGGCGTCTTGTTCGCGGTACTGTCTTCCGAATCGTGGCTCCGAAGATTGAGTTCGGGGAAGCGATCTGCCAGCTCGTTGCCGTAGTCGATGTCCTCTCTTTTGGTCTGCGGCGGAGTCTTTGCGTTGCTGTCGGGCGGCACTAGGCGCCGACCACTTTCTTGCTCAGAATCGGGCCGCTCGTGCAGGCGGACGATCGAGTCACGCTGAACGAAATCGATCTTGACCTGCTTGAGGACAAAGTCTTGAATCGTCGCTGAGTCTGCTGAAACGACCAGTCCTTCAACGCTGTCGGGCGCATATCCGATTGGCACGGCAACCAGCGTGTATAGCCCCGGCGGTACTTCATTAATGGCGTATTCACCGCTACTATCGGTCAGCGCCACGAGCTGGCTGCCTCGGATCATGATCGGAGCGTATGCCACCGGCGCATCAGTCACAGCCTCAGTGACTCTACCCCGGACTGTGCCTCCTGATAGCCCTTGCTCAGAGCTCACTTCAGTCAGGAGGAAACCCAATGCTGCAATGAGGCTAATTGTGATTATTCTTTTCATCCCACCATCCTCCTCGAATCTGTCACGCTGCTAGACTTCTATAAGATAAGTTATTCACCTTTGATTTGCAGTCACAATGTGAGGATGGTCTGGTATTCAGCGGTCGCAGGGTCTGCTATTCTGACGTCGATCATGTCCATTGCGTTCAAAAACAGGTTCCACCGGGCGCTACGTTCCGGGTGTGATACAGCGACTGTCATGCCCGCGGAGGCGGGTAACTACTCTTGGAATTTTTTCAATGGGCTGAAGAATGGAACGCCGCTCCCCGACGAAACTCGGGGACAGGCTTCGCGGGGATGACGAATCTGAAGAGTTTTGCGCCTGCGGCGCATCGTCAGGAGCGCCCTCGATCAGGTCGAGGGGGGGCCAGGGGTTCGGACCTACGGAATCGTCCGAACCGCCAGTGCGCGGCAGACCTCCCGGTCTGCCAGCGTTTTCGCTAGGCTGGGGCAGACGTGGACGTCTGCCGCCCACAGAGGCAACCTTCCGCTTCGGTTCATTGCCATACTTGCGGCGGAAGAGGGGGTTGCCCTGGGAGTCGACAATCGGGTTGTAAGGGATCAGATTGATTTTGCAGGGCAGTTCATTGGCGATTTTAACCAGCGCCTTAGCGCATTCTATCGTGTCGGTGACACCATCGATCAGCAGATATTCCAGAGTCACGCGGTCGCTGATGAATTCGGCATACTCACGGCAGAGTGGGATCAGTTTATCGAGCGGATTGTGCTTTGCGATCGGGATCAGCTGCTCCCGCAACTCCTGAATCGGCGCGTGCAAGGACAGCGCCAGCGAGGCTTTCATCCCGGAGTCGATCAGTTTGCGCAGTTCCTTGATCAGTCCTACTGTCGAAATCGTATAGCGCCGCGCGGAGATGCCGATGCCTTTCTCCGAGGCAGAAATCCGCAGAGTTTCCAGAACATTGTCCAGATTCAGCAGCGGTTCTCCCATCCCCATCATCACCACAGTCGAGATTCCCTGTTCACCGGCGAGCTGGTCACCGAGAATCACCTGACCCAGCATTTCCGGTACAGTGAGATTGCGCTTAAACCCCATCTTACCGGTAGCACAGAAAGTACACGCCATCAGGCAGCCGACCTGGGTCGACATGCAGAGTGCCAGCCGCTCGCCGACCGGAATCAGGACCATTTCGACCGGTTCACCATCGTATAGCTCGACCAGGAACTTGCGGGTGCCATCCTCCGGGTCGGTCTGCTCCTTAACTACCTGCGGCAGCCGGATTTCGGCTAAGCCCGCCAGCTTATCGCGCAGCGGCCGGTTGAGATTGGTCATCGGGTCGAAATCGGTGGCCCGTTTCTGGTAAATCCACTGAAAGAGCTGCCTGCCGCGGAAGGGCTGCTCGCCGTTCTCGACTGCGAAAGCCACAAGCGCGGCCTCGCTTAGGCCAAACAGGTTATGTCGCGTTACGGTTGACATAGCAAGCTAAACAATATATCATACGCGGTTTGTCAAGGAGGTTTGAGCGCCCGTGGCCAGTGATACGATTTCAGTGAGCGATTTAGCCGAACGATTAAATCGGCTAAAGGAGTTTCTTTGACCTTGACGCTCGCCGCGCCAAGATAGCCGAACTGGAAAAGCAGACCATCGCCGAGGATTTCTGGGCCGACCAGGAACACGCGCAATCGACTCTCAAACAAATCTCGATCGAGAAGCGCTGGGTCGCCGACAGCGAGAAGCTGGAGCGCGACCTGACCGATCTGGGTGAGATGATCGAATTGGCGGCGGGTGAGAGAGAACTCGCCAAAGAGGTCGAAAGCATGCGGCTCGATCTGCAGCAACGGCTCGATGAGTTCGAGTTGCGCACGCTGCTTTCCGACCGTGACGATCCCAGCGATGCGATCTTAGCGATCCATCCGGGAGCCGGGGGCACCGAGTCGCAGGACTGGGCGGAAATGCTCCTGCGGATGTATAGCCGCTGGTGTGAGCAGCGTGGCTATAAACTTGAGGCGTTCGACATTAATCCCGGTGAAGAGGCGGGAATCAAATCGGCCACGCTCGAAATCAAGGGCGATTATGCGTACGGCTATCTGAAAGCCGAATCGGGCGTGCATCGCTTGGTGCGGCTCTCACCCTATGATGCCAACAATCGGCGACACACCTCGTTTGCCTCGGTGTTCGTCTATCCCGAAATCGGCGAGGATATCGAGATCGAAATCAATCCCGATGACTTGCGGATCGACACCTATCGTGCCTCCGGCGCCGGGGGACAGCATGTCAACAAAACCTCATCGGCCGTGCGGATCACGCATGAGCCGAGCGGCATCGTGGTGCAGTGTCAGGCGGAGCGTTCGCAGAGCAAGAACCGCGAGCGGGCGATGAAGGTGCTGCGGGCGCGGCTCTATCAGAAAGCGCGCGAGGAGGAGGAGGCTAAGCGGGCCGAGATCGAAAAAGCCAAGAAAAAGATCGAGTGGGGCAGTCAAATCAGATCGTATGTTTTCCATCCTTATAATCTCGTTAAGGACCATCGTACCGACTTTGAAACCAGCGACACCGTTTCGGTGATGGATGGCGCGATTGACGGGTTCATCAATGCCTATCTCAACTGGAAGGATCGCTAGGTTGGAGGAGCCATGAGCATTCTCGATAAACTGCAGGACAAGGCAAAATCTCTGGGCAAACGGGTGGTCTACCCGGAGGGCGAAGAAGAGCGCACGATAGTTGCCGCCAAAGAAGTGATTGAGAAAGGTATCGCCAAGGTCACGCTGGTGGGCAAGTCACAGACGATCCGCGATCTGGCCGGCAAGCATGGCCTCAAGCTTGCGGATGACATGATCACCGACCCCAGCGACTCCGCCTGGCTGGAGGAGTTCGCCGACAAGTTTCATGAACTACGCAAGGCGAAGGGAATCACTCCGGAGGAGGCACGCGCGACGGTCGCCAAACCGCTCTACTGGGGCGCGATGATGGTGCGCACCGGCAAAGCCGATGGTTCGGTCGCAGGCGCGGTCAATACCACCGGCGATGTGATTCGCGCCGGGATTCAGGTGGTTGGACTGGCGCCGGGAATCAGCACGGTGTCCTCATTCTTCATGATGGTGGTGCCGGAATTTCTGGGTGAACAGAACAAGGTTTTCTTCTTTGCCGATGGCGCTGTCGTTCCCGCCCCGACCTCAGAGCAGCTCGGCTCGATTGCAGTCGCGACCGCGCGTGCCTACAAGGTTTTGATCGGCGATGAGCCACGGGTGGCAATGCTTTCTTTTTCGACCAAGGGATCCGCGCAGCACCGGATGATCGACAAGGTGCTGGCCGGGCTGGAAGAAGCCAAACGGATCGATCCCAAGCTGATCATCGATGGTGAGCTGCAGGTCGACGCCGCGATTATCCCTGATATTCAGAAACGCAAAGCGCCCGATTCGGCGGTTGCCGGCAAAGCCAATGTGCTGGTCTTTCCCGATCTCGATGCGGGCAATATTGCGTATAAAATCGTACAGCGTCTGGCCAAGGCTGAGGCAATCGGCCCGGTGGTGCAGGGGCTGGCGAAGCCGGTCAATGACCTGTCGCGCGGTTGTAACGCGACCGACATTGTCAATGTGACCGCGATTGCGATGATAATGAGCACACTTTAGGAGCTTTTGATGCCGACTTACTGGTACCGCTGCCAAAAATGCAAACATGAGTTCGAAGAGTTCCAGAAGATCAGCGATCCGCCGGTAAAGGAGTGCCCGAAATGCAAGGGGCTGGTGATGCGGGTAATCACCGGTGGCGCCGGGTTGATATTCAAAGGCTCCGGGTTCTATATCACCGACTATCGCGGCGGCGGCTACCAGAAGGCTGCCGACGCGGAAAAGGCGGTGTCATCGCCGGCGACTTCGATTTCTAAAGCTGAAAACAATCAGAAGAAGAAGTCGGGCGGGAAGGATTAGCTGGTGGGCAGAGTCTCGACGGCGCTGATCAAATCACTGTCAGAGATCGTCGGGAGTCAGAATGTCCACACACAAGGCGAACGCTACGAAGCATCATCCAAAGATGCCACCGAGATAGTCAGTCGACCGCAACTCGCGGTGACGGTGACGGGTGCCGCGCAGATCCCGGCGATTCTCAAACTATCTCACAAGTTCAACCTTAAGATCGTCGCGCGTGGCGCGGGCACCGGGTTGTCCGGCGGCTCGCTGGCCACCGAGGACAGCATCGTCCTGATGCTCGACAAGTTGGATCGCATCATCTCTATTGATGCCGACAAAAGGATGGCGATTGTCGAGCCGGGGGTGATCACGCAAGCACTGGCTGATGCTGCCGCCGCCGAGGGAGTGTTCTATCCGCCCGATCCGGCCTCAGTGGCCGAGTCCACGCTGGGCGGCAATGTCGCCGAATGCGCCGGGGGGCTGCGCTGCAAGAAGTACGGCGTTACCAAAGACTACGTGCTCGGTCTTGAGGGCTACCTGGTCTCCGGCGAGCTGGTGCAGACCGGATGTCTGGCCGAGAATGAGACCTATGATTTAACCTCTTTGCTGATCGGCTCCGAGGGCACGCTACTGCTGATCACCAGGATAGCCCTGCAACTGATCGACCCGCCGGAGGCGCAGCGCACCTTTCTGGCCACTTTCGGCCGCCAGCGCGATGCCGCCGAGGTCGTCGCGCGACTGCTTGCCCTGGGGGTAGTGCCGGCGGTGCTGGAGTTTATGGATGGCGATGCCGTTGTCTGTAGCCTCGATTATCTGCAACTGCAGCGAGAGCAGTTCCAGCCCGACCTGATCGCCGGGCTTGATGCTGACGCCCTGTTACTGATCGAACTCGACGGCAGCACCCGTGGGATTGCCGCCGACAGCGTAATTGTCAACGAAGTTGTCACGCGCCACGCGCAGCTGCTGTTTCGGATGACCAATGATGACCGAGAGCGGGAGAAGCTCTGGAAGATCAGACGTTCGCTCTCCAAAGCAGTCACTGCTGCCGCGCCCTTGCGGGTCTCCGAGGATGTTTGCGTGCCGCCCTCGCGATTTCCCGCACTAATCGGAATTTTGCCCCAGTTGGCTCGCGACTTTGAGCTGCGGGTCAACTCTTATGGTCATGCCGGCGATGGTAACCTGCATGTGAATTTTCTCTATCCGATCGACAATGAAGAGGGCAGGGCGCTGATCGCGCAGGCGGCGCTGGAGCTGTTTAAGATGACGATCAATCTGGAGGGCACGATTTCAGGTGAGCATGGAATTGGTCTCGCCAAGCGGGAATTCCTGCCGCTCGAAGTGGCCCCAACGGCGATGGAATTGCTGCGGCTAGTCAAGCGTGCTTTCGACCCGGAGAGCCGGCTCAACCCCGACAAGATCTTCCGCACGAAGTGCTAGAAATTGAGCCGCACAAAGGGCGCGAGCCAGAAACCGCCGACGTTTTCGAAATGGTAAACAGTGCCGACTTTGTCCGGTGAGTTACTGAACACCGGTCCGGTTTCATCTAGCCAGGAGTAGTTGTACTCCACTTCGAGACCGAGAGCGAGCATCTGGTTCAGGTCGTACGCAAAGATGAAAGTCGCGCCCAGGCCGACCCCATCTCTGGTAATCTGGCAATGGCGATCACCAAAGTCGAACTCATTGCCCGCATAGGCGAAGTATTCATAGTCGCAGTAGCGATTCTGCCGGATCGATTCCACCAGATAGGCTATGCCAGAAAGAGAGATCTCCGCGTTGCCGCGCTCCACGATGTCATAGCCGAGCCGGATGCCGATCCAGTGATTCATTGTCTTCAGTTGGGGTGCATAAATAAAGTAGTCATCCCAGGCGTAGTAGTAGTCGAGCGTGTAGTAAAAGAGCTCCTCATTCTTCTCGGCATAGCGATACTGAAGGCCGAGAATCAAACGCGAAGGAAACTTGTAACTAAGCCCTAGCTGGAAATTGATGCCGTGGTCAAACCACTCATCGTAGAATTCATCATGCGGTTCGAACCAGCCACTGCCTATATCCAATGCCCAGGCTGATTTGTTCGGAGTACGTTCGATAGCAAAACTCTGCGAAGTCGGCAACAAAGATATGCCAACTGCAAGCATGACAATCGCAAG
>JBDRQZ010000318.1:0-2259 GCA_043826025.1 bacterium
GCATGAGCACTGTGCAGAACGATAGAGCCACACGCATGGGGATACTCCTTACGCTGTACGTTGACTTTGGCCGTTTATCTGGCTTCCGAAAGCTGCCAGCCTGCGGTTACAGGAGAGACGTTCGGAAGTATACTGTTCTGAGGACCGTCATGACAATGATGTACCCAGGTTGTCGACGATCTGTCAAATAATACACCCTAATGACGGACCTGTCAAGTCCATTTTGGGGGAATCTGCAAAAAAATGCCGCTATTCCGGCTGGATACCGTGGCGCTTGAGTTTGCGCCAGAGAGTGCTGCGGTGCATGCCGAGTTCTTCAGCAGCTTTCGTCATATTGCCATCGTTGCGGCGCAGCGCTTCAATGATCTGCGCCTGCTCATCGAGCAGCCGCCCCACCGGCGTGTCGATGAGCGAGCGCTCCTCTTCCTCAGCAGGAGCATCACCGCGAAACTCGGCGGGCAGATGCTCGACCTGGATGATACTGCCATGACAGACCACAAAGCCATACTCGATGATGTTCTCCAGTTCTCGGATATTGCCGGGGAAATCATGCTGCATCAGAATCTTCATCACCGCCGGGCTGACACTGAGGATCTTCTTACCTTTGCGGGCATTGAAGCGCTTGATGAAGTGGTCCACCAGGTAGGGAATATCCTCACGTCGCTGCTTGAGTGCAGGCAGCTCCAGCTTGACCACCGCCAGCCGGAAGTAGAGGTCATCGCGGAACTTGCCCTGCGCCACCAGTTCGCGCAGGTCCTTGTTGGTGGCGGCGACCACCCGGATATCGGCTTTGATCGGTTCGGTGCCGCCGAGTGGCTCATATTCCCGCTGTTGCAGCAAGCGCAGCAGCTTCACCTGAGTCGAGAGCGGGAGTTCGCCGATCTCATCGAAAAAGACGGTGCCCCCATCGGCAGCCGCCAGTTTGCCCGGCTTGTCCCGTTTGGCGTCGGTGAACGCGCCGCGCACATAGCCGAATAGTTCCGATTCGAACAACTGATGCGGCAGTGTTCCGCAATTGATGATCACATTTTCATGCTCGCGCCGAAGACTGAGCGTATGGATCGCACGGGCAAACAGCTCCTTGCCGGAGCCGGAAGGTCCCTGAATCAGGACTGTGCTCTCGCTTTCGGCGATATCGGGCAGGATTGCGAAGAGCTTGTGGATTTCCGGATTCTTGGAGATGATATCCTCGATTGTGTACTCTTTGCTGAGCTCCTTGCGCAGATGTTCGATGGCGGAGAGATCGCGAAAGGTCTCCACCGCACCGAGGACCCGACCCTCTTCATCACGCAGCACTGCAGTGGATATACTGATCGGGATGCTTTCCCCCTGATTGTTGATGATATTCACCGGGCGGTCGATAGCCTGCACGCCGGTTTTGAGGGTCTCCTGCAGGAGGCAGTTTTCGCAGATATCCGAGCGGAAGACATCGTAGCATCGGCGCCCGATTGCTTTGGAGGAGGGAATCCCGGTGATTCGCTCGGCGGCACGATTAAAACTGGTGATGATACGGTTGCTGTCGACCGTGAACACCCCATCGGCGATCGAGCTGAGAATCACCTTGAGAAACTTGAGATTGTCGTTACTCTCTTCCATAGTTCTCCGACCTAAGAAAACGAATAGGACCGCTCATCGCCAGTGCAAATCAGCTCTCGCCGCGACCATGCTTGCCGCCGCAGCCGCAGTTGCCGCCATGACCGCCCTGCATCTGGCCAAACCCGGAACCGCGCCCCTGCCCGACTTGGGTTGGGCCGGTCAGATTCTGGGGCTGACCATGACCGCGACAAGCCTTCTTCGGGTCAATCGGGGTTAGATCGTTGGCCCTGATCTTCTCGATTAGTTCGCCGACTGTCTCCGAATTCGATTGAAACACTGCAATGCCCTCGGCGTTGAACGCCTCGATCGCGCGCCGGCCCATGCCGCCGCAGATCACACAGTCGATATGCTGCTGCGCCAGATGATTCAGCGGCTGGCAATTGCCATGTTCGTGCTGCGCATTCTGGTTCGGCAAGACCGACACCTCATCGCTCTCACTGTTATAGAACGTAAAGAATGGCGCCGAACCGAAATGATCATGTACGCGGTCGTCGCGACCGGCATTGCCTTGCGTGGGAATACAAGCTAACATCCTCGTCCTCTCCAGGCCTTAAATTGACCATAATTGCGTGATTTTCCAGGATGGCTGCTACCAGTTTCTGGCGCGCCGCGTAGAGCAGCCGCTGCACCGTACCCCGCGAGACTCCAAGCGTATCGCCTGCG
>JBDRQZ010000319.1:0-6570 GCA_043826025.1 bacterium
TCACCGTGTACCATCATTCCCGTGAGCGGTTCGATTCATTTGCTGCCTACATCGACAGTTTACCCCGAGTAGATCGATACGAAGCGAGGCTATTCACCAGCCAGGTCAAAGACCTGCCGGACTCCGACCTGGTGGTCAACTGCACGCCGCAGCCACTGACCAAGCTGCTTGGCGCTACTGCGCGTCGTACAACTCCGCACCTGTTCGACCTGCGCTATCAGGGTACCGGCTTGCGCGATCGGCGGGTTGTCGATGGCAGCTATATGCTGGCGGTGCAGGCGGCACACAATCTCAAGCTGATGGTTGGGCTTGAGGTCTCGCCGAAAAAGATCCAGGCGCTGATTAAGGATGGTCGGTGAACAAGTGCACTAACATCTTTCTCACCGGTATGATGGGCTCCGGCAAGAGCAGCATTGGCAGATGTGCCGCCGAGATGTTGAGGCTTACCTTTGTGGACACCGACGAGTTGATCGAATCTCGTCTGGGCCGGACAATCACCGAACTCTATCGTGAACCTGGGGAGGAGTTCTTCCGAGAGCAAGAAGAGATACTGTTGGCCGAATTAGTACATGAGGATCGTCAGGTTATCGCTACCGGTGGCGGCATGCTGGCGAATGCTGCCAACCTGAATCTGGCGCAAGTCTCGGGATTGGTGGTCTACTTGAAAGCGCCGGTCGAGGTTCTGGTGCGTAGGCTTGAGACCCAGAGCGACCGGCCTCTGCTGGCAGGCTCCGATCAGGCAGCGCAACTGGCACAACTACTTGATTTGCGACGGGAGTACTATGAGAGTGCAGATGTGACTATAGATGTTAGCGCTCTGGGGATCAAGCAAGCAGCAATGGCGCTATCTGAGGAGTACCGGAAGTGGCTGACCGATTGACAAAAATGCGCTGCCGCTTCGGCATGCCTGCGCAGACGACTGAGATTTTTTGCGGTAGCGGCATTCTGCGAGATTGTCTCGCTGACGGCCTAGTCAAGAAGTGCAGTTCACTTCGAGTAGTCGTCGACAAGCAGGTTTGGAAGTTGCATGAGATGCTCCTGCGGACAGTTCTGCCACAGCAATCTCAGGTCCTGCAGATTCCCGGTGGCGAACGCGCAAAAGGTGAGCGCCAGTTGCGGCAGCTCTGGAAGTGGCTTCATCAAACAGAGACCGATCGCCGCAGTCTGCTAATCGCGATCGGCGGCGGTGCGACGACCGATCTGGTCGGCCTGGCAGCTTCGACTTATATGCGCGGTGTCGATCTGGTGCTGGTGCCCACCACGCTGCTGGCGCAGGTGGATGCGGCAATCGGCGGCAAGACCGCGATCAATCTGGAAGATACCAAGAATATCATCGGGACATTTCATCCGGCGCGCCGGGTGATCTGTGACTCTGCTTATCTTGATACCCTTCGGCCGAAGCAGTTGCGCGAGGGCATGATAGAGGCCCTCAAGGCATTTGCGGCGCTTGATGCCGTCGCCTATCGACGTTACCGAGATCGCCTCGTAGCCTGTAAACCGGGCGACTTGCCTGCTGGATTGATTGCCGGAGCGGTTAAACTGAAGTGCAAGGTGGTCGAGCGCGATCCGACCGAAAGTGGTTGGCGCAAAGTGCTCAACCTGGGGCACACGACCGGCCATGCCTATGAACTGCTGACCGGTGCCAGTCATGGCGAGGGAGTGGCCTTTGGCATGCTTGTGGCGGCTGAGCTTTCCAAAGCATTGCTGAATCTCGCGCCCCGAACTGCCGAAGAATTGATTGAAAGCGTGCGCCACATCTATCCCCGCTTCCGTAATCCGGGAGTGGGAGCGAGCGACCTGTGGTCGAAGATCGCTCACGACAAGAAGCGGAGCGGCAAAGATTTCAATTTCGTCTTGCTTCGCGCGCTGGGTCGACATAAGGTGTTACCAGTAACGCGGGCGCAGTTTGGTATTGCTCTGATAGCGACGAAGGAGCGACTGAAACAGTGAAGACTATCCTGGTCATACATGGACCCAATCTCAACTTGCTGGGTGAGCGTGAGCCGGAAATCTATGGCCACGATACTTTGGCGGAGATCAATCGCGAGCTGGAAGCCGCTGCCGCCGAACTAGGATGGCAGACCGATTGCCGTCAATCCAACTCCGAAACTGAGATTGTTAGCTGGCTGCAGGAGGAGCGTCGCAAAGTCGCGGGGGTGATTTTGAACCCGGCCGGTTTATCGCACACCTCAGTGGTGCTGCTCGACGCGATTCTCGCCTGTCAACTGCCGGTCGTTGAAGTGCATCTTTCCAATCTCTACAAGCGCGAAGAATTTAGGCAACGTTCGCTGACGGCCAGAGGTGCAGTTGGCGTGATCAGCGGGCTTGGCAAGCAAGGGTACTTGTTGGCGCTGCGCTATCTCGTGGATTCTCTCTCGAAGTAACTCCTCAATCTGAGCCAATACAGCAAGAGGCCCTGTCCAATCGGACAGGGCCTCTCTTCGTATGTAGGACTGAACTCCGTCGCTATTTGATGAGCAGCATCTTGCGAGTCTCGACGAAATCGGAGCTGGTCAGCCGGTAGAAATAGATGCCGCTGGCCAATGGGGCACCGTACTCGTCGCGCCCGTCGAAGCTAACGCGATGGTAGCCGGCGGCGTACTGGCCGCTGGTCACGGTCGCCACTTTCTGGCCGGAGATGTTGAACACCTCAAGAGTTATCTCAGCGGCCTGCGGTAGCGCAAACTCGATCATCGTCGTCGGATTGAACGGGTTCGGATAGTTCTGGATCAAGCCGAAGTGATCCGGCAGTACCGCAACCTCCAGCTTGCTCCTTAGGTTGTTGCCGTAGTAGTCGGCGGCCTCAGCCTTAACCAATTCGACCTCGCCGTCGATGCGCAAGAGCGCGCCAGCCTCGGCCGGGATCGACTTTGTCGAGTAGTCATAGAGCAGCACTTTCAACTCGCCATCGACGACGTCGCTGACCACACTCATTTCGGTGAGATTAGTCAACTCATAATCGCCCGAAACCTTGAAGGTCAACAGCATGGCGCCAAGTTCGCGTCCGGCGTCGGCCTTGACGACCGAGCCGTCGAAGCTGACATTAACGTCATCCACAAATGGCGCCAGTTTACCCATTGGCAAGGCATCGCCGGTGATGACTCGGATCAGGTAAACCAGGTCGCCGACGCTGCCCTGGAGGCCGTCACGATTGACATCGGAAGCGGCCAGTTGACCGGCGACATTGACCGTGAAGACCTGCAGGCCGTGAATAATGTAGTTGGTGAGCAATACCGCATCAGCAATCTCATGCGAGGTGCCGTTGAGGTTGATGTCACCGATAGCATCGATGGAGTCGGGATGGATGATGCAGATCGAGCCATCGATGAACACCACACAGCGACGCGGCGTCTCCTTATCGCCGACCATGCATTCGTCGGGTGCGCCGACATTGGGCAGGCGGTTGGATTCCGGGTAGTTGAGTTCATCGAACTCATTCCAGAGCACCGACTCGTCGGTGTTGAGCACGAGTTTGTCGATAAACAACGTGTCGCCGGTGAATGAGGACACACCGTTGTCGCCGCAATCGATCCAGTAGAAGTCAAGGTTGTAAACATAGCCGGCCATTGTCTGATCGGTAGTCACCCTGAAAATCATCGTCGCCAGCACGCCGTTGGGACCATGCTGCGAGGGATCGGGATGGTTGGGACCATTGTTGACATCGGCGATTGACACTAACCTGAGCAAGCCTGACGGGCAGGGGCCGCCGCAGTTGCCGAAGGGCCCCATCTGGTAGGTGAAGTACTCCCAGGTGTCGATGGCCGAGCCGATTTCCGCAGAGGTGAAGGTGAAGGCCGAAGCGTCGTAGGAGATTAGCAGATCGAAGCCGCCCATCTCTTCAGTGAGGCTCTCCACCAGAATGTCGACATAGGCGTAAGAGCCGGTGTTGACGCACTCGGTGTCCTCAATCTCCAGCACAATACAGGTGGTGGTGTCGCATTCCTCGTCGACATTGACCGTATGGACATGGACATCCTCGGCCAGCTCGTCGCAGTCATCAAGGACGTTGACTGTGAAGGTGTAAACCGCATCGACCGCCGGCGGCGCGAAGCAGAAGCTGCCCTCGCCATTTGCGTAGTCCACGGTCAGCGGCGCGAAGTCGCCCTCAACCCAGACATCGACGATGTTGTCATCGCCGTCGTCGTAACTGAAGGGCACGCAGATCTCATAGTCGCCGTTCAGACCACAGAATGGAGTTGTCGCGGAGGCCGCGACGTCCACATCCGGCGCTTCATTGATCTCAAAGGTAATCGAGAACTCATCCTCGCAGAACATCCCGCAGGCATCGGTACAACGCACCGTGACATTGACTGTCTGATCGCCGGTCGGCGTGTAGGTCCAGTAGTCGTTGACAATCGTGCCAGGGCCGTTGACTACCTCGCACACCGCGTCGTGCGTTGCCGAAACCGGCAGGCTGACCCCGGAGAGATTGCAGCGGAACATCGTCTGACTGGCCGGCACACTGCAGACCGGTGCGGTGCCGTCACCGACCTCGATGGTCTGGACACATTGCGAGCTGTTGCCGTCGGCATCAGTCGCTGTCCAGGTGCGGGTAATGACGTTGTCATTCTGGCTGTCGGCGAAGGTAATCACCGGCGCCGGATCGCAATTGTCGACCGCCGTCGCGGTGCCGGTATTGCCCGGGTCGGTTGATTCATCGCAGTCGAGCTGAACATCAGCGGGACAGGTGATCACCGGCGGGGTGCCGTCTACGACCGAAATTGCCTGTACGCACTGGGCGCTGTTGCCACAGGCGTCGGTCGCTGTCCAGGTGCGGGTAATCTCAAAGAGGTAAGGTGACGCGCCGGCGATAGTCTCATCATCATAGGTGATCGCAGGATTCGGATCACAATTGTCGGCCGCCGTAGCGAAGCCGATATCCTCCGGTGCAGTCGACTCACCACATTCGACCTCGACATCAGCCGGGCAGGTGATTACTGGCGCAACCTCGTCGACAACAGTGATCGTCTGCGTGCATTCGGTGATATTGACGCAGCCATCGACAGCAGTCCAGGTACGGGTAATCACCTTCTCCTGCGGGCAGTCGCCGGCAACTTCGGTGTCATTGTAAGAGAGCGCCGGTGTGCCGCAATTGTCGGTTGCGGTCGCCATGCCGGTATTCGCCGGATCGGTCGACTCGTCACAAGCAATCGTGACATTCGCCGGGCAGTTTACGGCCGGCTGCTCGGTGTCATGAATTGTGATTGTCTGCGTGCACTCCGCCCAGTTACCACTGGCATCGGTGGCGCGGTAAGTGCGAGTGATTGTCTCCGGACAGCTATTGCCGTCGGAGACATCACCGATATGGATCACCACCGGACTGGGATCGCAGTCATCGCTGGCGGTCACTGCGCCGGTGTTGACCGGCGGCAGATCGGCGTCACACTGCACCGCAACATCCGCCGGACACGCAACCGTCGGCGGCGTGGTATCGGTGATCGCAATCGTCTGCTCGCACTGATCGCTGTTGCCACAGGCATCGGTGGCGGTCCAGGTCCGCGTGATCACATTGCCGACCTGAGTGTCAACATAGGTGATCACCGGGGTCGGGTCGCAGTTGTCGGTTGCGGTCGCGGTGCCGGTGTTACCCGGATCGGTCGACTCGGTGCAGTTGACAGCCTGGTCAGCCGGGCAGTCGATCACCGGTGCGACATTGTCCTCCACTGTAATCGTCTGCTGGCAGGTGGCGACGTTACCGCAATCATCGGTTGCCGTCCAGGTGCGGGTAATTACCTTCTCCTGCGGACAGGCACCTGCGACCTCAGAGTCGCTGAATGCGATCACCGGCGATGCGGCGCAGTTGTCGGTCGCGGTGGCGGTGCCGGTATTGCCCGGATCGCTCGGGTCCTCACAACTGATTGTCAGGTTCACGGGACAGGAGATCTCCGGGTCGATAGTATCGTCAATCGTTATCGTCTGTGAACACTCCGCCCAGTTGCCGTTGGCGTCGGTCGCCCGATAGGTACGGGTGATGATCTCGGGGCAGCTATTGCCGTCGGAGACATCACCGATATGCGCCACTACCGGGTTCGGATCACAGTCATCGTCCGCCGTCACTGAGCCGACATCAACCGGCGGGACCTCGGCAGGACACTGCACCGCGACATCGGTCGGACAGGTCAGGGTCGGTGGTGTAGTGTCTTCGACCGTAATGGTCTGCTGACAGGAGACCGTATTGCCGCAGTCATCGGTGGCGGTCCAGGTCCGGGTAATCACGGTGCCGGCCCGACTGTCGGTGTAAGCAATCGTCGGTGAGGCATCGCAGTTGTCGGTCGCGGTCGCCCAACCGGCGCTGTTCGGATCGATCGAACCGGCGCAGTCGACAACTGCATCGACCGGACAGGTGATTACCGGATCGATGGTATCGTCTATAGTTATCGTCTGCTCACACTCCGCCCAATTGCCGTTCGCGTCAGTCGCGCGATAAGTACGGGTGATAACCTCAGGACAACTGTTACCATCGGAGACATCACCTTCCCAGGTAACTGTCGGGCTGGGATCGCAGTCGTCGCTGGCGGTCACTGCGCCGGTATTGACCGGCGGCAGATCGGCAGCGCACTGCACTGCGGC
>JBDRQZ010000320.1:0-10131 GCA_043826025.1 bacterium
AACTTGCCGAACTTCAGAACCTGAGCAGTAAGCTGGCAATCTCAACCAACGAGCTGGCGCAGGACCTCGCCGCCCTCCTACAGGAGCCCAAGTCGACGCCGGGCTCACGACGGCGGTTCCAGCCGGGCGACCAGGTCCATCAGCTTATCGCTAAGACCTGGTTTCAGGAAGCAGCCGACTGCCGGGAGCTGCATGAATTGCTGGTCGACCTGCTCTCTGAGTTGACTGCCGTTGGCGACTCGTCGCAGAAAACTGAGATCGCCGAGGCCCGACGACGTCTGACTCAACTCTCTGATTCCCTCGAAATCTTCAAAGCGCTGGCGCTGGAGGATGGTTCGCGGCTGGTGATGTGGAGCGGGTTGACCAGCGCAGGGAATGTCTACCTCACCGGCGCCCCGCTGCAGATCGGCGAGCTTCTGGCAGAACGCTTCTATCCGGGATTCCGCAGTATTGTGTTCACCTCGGCTACCCTCGACTCTGAGGATGACTTTGCCTGGATCTCCCAGCGACTGGGGTTGAGCAACAATCCCAAAATCTCGCTGATGCGACTTAAGCAACGCAGTCCGTTTGCGCTCAGCGAACAACTCAAGGTGATGGTGGCCGCCTTTCTGCCACCGCCAAATGCTTCGAATTATGCTCCCCGACTGGCGGAATTGCTGGTCCGGCTCCGACAGGCAGTCCGGATGTCGACCCTGGTGCTCTGCACCTCATATCAGATGATCCGAGACCTGGAGGCCGCGCTGCAACAGCATGGCTCCTTCCCCGGCGAATTGTTGCTGCAGCGACCAGACATTTCCGCGCCCCGTCTTCTGGCTCGATTCCGGGCCAGCCGGGGCTCGATGCTGATCGGCACCGAATCCTTCTGGGAGGGAGTCGACCTTCCGGATGACACCCTCCGCTTGCTGGTGCTGACCCGACTGCCCTTTCCGGTTCCCGATGACCCATTGGAGCAGGTCAAGTCTGAACAGGCCGAAGCGATTGGACAAAGCCCCTTTATGACCGTCTCTTTACCGGCGGCGGTGCTTAAGTTCCGCCAGGCGCTCGGTCGTGTGATCCGCAGCGCCTCAGACTGGGGTGCGGTGTTGGTCAGCGATTCCCGGATGTCGCGCAAGCGCTATGGGGCGATCTTCCACGACGCCGCCGGTGTGCCGGTCGAGACCTGCGAACACCCCAGTACGCTGCTGCGCGACTTGACGGCTTGGCTCTACCAATTCCGGGAGCGTGAGCCATGAGCGCGCGAAATCTCGCGGAATGTGCAGCAGTAATGTTTCTTTGCTGCAATACGCTGAATTGTAACATCTTAGAGGTGCCGAGTCGACTTTTCCGGCGCAGCAAATGCGTCTTACCAGACTACCTAGATTAGCGCCATTCTGATGCTAACCCGCTATCCGCCAAAGATAAGAGGCCACCGACGGGAACTCGGCACGACAATTGGATATTAACCCATATGGCGGTGAGTATTCCGATATCAATCCGGAGATCAGGGAAGAAACCTCCGGCGTGGATTGTATACCTGATGGTGAATTAACAGGAGCTTACAATGCCGGACGTCAACAATCTGATTAGTTGGATCTCGGTCATACTCGTGGCACTGGTGGGTGTCTTGATTATCAGCGGCGTGGTGCCGCTGCCACGACCGGACTGGCAAATCGGCTTGGGTCTGGTGATCCTCTGCTACGCCCTGATACGTGCGTTGTTGCTGTTGCGGACGCTGGTTCGGCGCGGCAAAAACCCTTGACTTGCATCAGGGGCGCGGATATATTGACTGACTTTCGCGGTCACGGCTGATGCGCTGACAGGAGCTTTTAGGATGACTCGGAAAATTCCAATCTTGACTATTCTGCTCGCGCTCTTCCTGAGTTCGATTTCGCTGGCGGGAACCACTGACGACGCGCTCGCGCTGATCAAGAAACGCCACTTCAATCAGGCGATCGAACTGCTACAGCGCGGGATTTCAAAAGACCCAGGCTTTGCTGATTTGCACTATCTGCTTGGTCGGGCTTATTACGAGAAAGGAGTCTACGACTCCGCCGCCACCGCCCTCGATCAGGCCCTTGACCGCAAGCGCAAGCACACCGAGGCGCAATATTATCGCGCTCTGGTCTACATTGCGCAGGAAAATTTCGACAAGGCCTACGATCTTTTGGGCGATCGGGCCGAGAAAGAGAAGAACGAGCGCGACAAGGCGATGTTTTACAACGGTCTGGCGCTCTATTATCTCGCTCAGGACAAGTTTGACGATGCCGATTACAACTTCCGCATGTCGCTGGTCTATGACGCCAATAACATTGAGTATCAGCGCAATCTCGCCGATTTGAGCTACGAACAGGGCTATTACGGTTCCGCCTCCCAGCAGTATCAGGAAATTGTCGCCAAAGACTCGACTGATATGCTCTCCTGGTTCAAGCTCGGCAAGTCGCTGTACTTCCAAAAGTCGTTCGCCGATGCCGTTCAGGCGCTGAGTCGCGCGATTGAGCTCGATTCCGCCTATATTCCCTCCTATCAGGTTTCCGGCGACATTTTCATGATTTACGGCTTGTCGCAGCTCAACGCCGACAATCGAGAGGGCGCCCAGGAGCGTTTCCGGAACGCGGTCTGGATGTATCAGCACTATCTGGATAACGGCGGTGAAAAAACCGGCGAAATCGCCTACCGTTTAGGGCAGGCTTACTATCATCTCAATGCTTATCCGCAGTCGTTGGAAGAGATCGACAAGGCCATCGCGATGGGCTATGAGAAGTCCAACGCTTATGACATGAAGGCCAAGTCGCTTTTCCGAATGAAGGAATTCGACCGGGCCATTGGCGCTTACGAGGAATATGAGACGAAGATCTCCGGCGGCGATCCCAATTACGAGTGGACCGCGCAGGACTTCGACTTCTTCAAGGAGCGGGCGCTGACCCTCTACCAGCTTTACGTCGACGGTCGGCAGGAAGGAAACGCCGACAGTACGCTGCTGGAACGGGCGATCCCTGACTACGTCAAGGCGCTGGAACTAAAACCGGAAGACCCGATTGCTCCGCAACTGTACGTGCAGTTAGGACTCTCTTATTACTATCTCGGTCGGTTTGAGGAAGCAATTCCCTGGTTTCAGAAAAAGATCGAGGCCGATCCCGGTGTCTACAACACCTATCTGAATCTCGGTTACTGCTATCTCAAGCAGGGGGACAATGAACGAGTGATCGAGACGATGAAACGCGTCGTCGAGCTCAATCCCGATTACTGCCCGGCCTATTCGTTGATCGCCCGCACCTATCTTTCCGCGAAAAACTTCAGCGCCGCGATCGAGTGGTTTGACAAGCTGGCGAGTTGCGATAGCAGCACCTATGAGCCTTACAAATGGAAAGGCTATGTGGCAATTTCCGATAAGCCGCCGCGTAAGGAAGTGGCCCTCCGCGAACTGCTCGCCTGCGTGAACAAGATGGAGAGCACCGGCATTAGCTACTGCGATGAAATCGACGTGATTACCTGGCTGGCGCAGGCTTATACTATGTTTGACGACAGCGACAAAGAGGATGAAGCGGTGAAGTGGGCCAAGCGCGGCTTGAAGTGCGATCCCGGCAACGCAACATTACAGCAAATAGTCAAGGATTTCGAATATTAGTCATTCGCCTTTTTTGGGGACGATGATAATGGCGCAAGAGCAACAATTAGAAGAAGAAGAGCGGTACCAATACATCGGCTTTGAGGCCTTTGGCAAGAAGGTGAAGCCCTTTTGGAAGACCGGCGACGAACGCGCGGCGTATCTCAAGGAGCTGCGCGCCCAGGAGGGCTCAGTTTTCCGTAAGTCGGTGGTTTACGGCAACATCCTGAGCCTATCCGATCGGGTCACGGTGACCCTTGCCAGTTTGCTGATGATCGTCGCGCCCTTCCTCGCCTGGTTCAAAGTAGACACGATTTACGGCCCGGTTAGCTTCAGCGGCATTACCGGAGTGATGCACCTCGACGGCTTCTGGTTCTATGTCGAGTTGATCGGTGGGAAGATCATTCCGCTGGCGGTCTACCTCACGGCGGCGCTCGCCTATCTGTCGCTGGTTTTGGGCGTGTTGACCCTGGTGGCGCTGTTCTTGAAATCCAGCTCAATCGAGGTCAGCGCGCGTCGCCTGAAGAACATCCTTCGCCTGCAGATTTACCCATTTCTGCTTTTCCTGGGAATCATCATCGTCACCGCCGTGGGGCAACAGATTCCCTTTGGCGAACATCTGGGGGTCTACGGGCTGAGCGGCCACTTCGGCATGGGCACCTACCTGGGATTCACCAGCATCGGCATCTGGTTGTCGATTTTCGCCTTGTTGCTCAATTTCAACAAGTCGAAGGAGCTTTGAGCGAGAGATCATGTCACAATTATTTAGGGATAAGTTATTGTTAGATAAACGCAAGCCGGAGGATTTGGACAAGTGAAGCAGTCGATTTTCGTAACTCTCAATTTCCTGGTCGCCGTGACGGTGGGTTACGTCATTTGGGGACCAATCCTGAGCAGCCAGCCCGCTGGCACAATTCCTCATTCGGTTCATCAGGGCGGCCCCCTGGTCGTCATCCTGATTGCCGTGTTTTTCATGTTGATGGCCTTTGTCGTCGAGCGTTTCATCTCTCTGCGGGTGGCCAAGGGCAAGGCCTCAGTGCAGGTGTTTTTCAAGAATCTCATCGGCATGCTGCGCAAGAGCGACTTTGATGGCGCTCTGGCGGCCTGCGAGAAGCAGCGTGGCACCACGGCCAACGTCCTGCGCGCCGGGATTGATCGCTTCATGTCGGTCAAGGATGATCCTTCGATCGAGCATGAAAAGCGGATTGAACTTACGCAGGGTGCGATCGAGGAAGCCAATGCGCTGGAAGGACCGCTGTTGGAGCGCAATCTGATCGCGATGTCGACCATCGCCTCGATTGCCACCATGGTCGGTCTGCTGGGAACCACGATCGGTATGATCCGCGCTTTCGCGGCCACCGGTTCAGCCGCCGGCGGCGTGATTGACGCCACCCAGTTGGCGACTGGTATCTCGGAAGCTCTGGTAAACACCGCGGGTGGACTGATCTCCGGTATCCTGGGCATCTTCTTTTACAACTTCTTCGTCAACAAGGTCGACTCGTTCAATTACACCACGGATGAAGCAACTTTTGAGATCTTGCAGCTGTTTAAAGGTATGGGACAGAAAAAGGCTGCTGCTTAGTAGAAAAACAGATCGAGAGAGCCCGTAATGAAGATGAAGAAAAAACGCCGGATTTCGATTCGCATCGACATGACGCCGATGGTCGATATCGCATTCCTGCTGCTGATTTTCTATATGGCGACGACCCAGTTTAAGCCGCCGGAGCAGAAGAGCGTGACCCTGCCCTCCTCGCACTCGCAGATTGAGTTGCCCTCAAAGGACAAGATCATTGTCACGGTCACCAGTCTCGATTCGATTTTTGTCGACTATGTTCAGAGAGTCGAGGAAGAAGTCGACGGCAGGATGGTATCGTCACTGGAACGCATTTATGAAGAGGCCGATGTCTTTAGCATCGGCAGTGTGATTAACAAAATCCGAGCCAGAAATCCGGTTGCGCTGGTAATCATCAAGGCGGACAAACTGGCCAGTTTCGGAACGATGCAGAAGATTATGGATACGATGGTGGAAAACAATCTTTCGCGCTTTCAGATCGTCACCGAGCTGGAATCGGAGCAGGCTTAAAGGAGGTGAGGTCCCATGGCAACTGATGCCCCGCAAAAGGAACCATCAGGTGATAAGAAAGGCCTACGCCGCCCGAAGCGACGTCTCTCCATTCGTATCGACATGACACCCATGGTCGACATCGCTTTCTTGTTGCTGATCTTCTATATGGTGACGACGATTTTCGCCGCGCCGCAGGCGATGGAGATCAATCTGCCGCCGGCCGACGATGAAGGCGGTGACCGCGCCAAGGTCAAGCGCATGAATCTGCTCAACGTCTATGTCGATAAATTCGGTGACTATTACTATGAGATCGGTCGCGAGCTCAACACCGATGAAGATATCAAGGAGCCCTGGAAGATTCCCGCCGACTCGTTGCGTAACCTGTTTTCGACTTATGCGCAGAGCCGCTATGCTCTGAATACCCTGCTGATCGTGCATCCCGATGCCGACTGGCAGAAGATGGTTAACCTGCTTGATGAAATCGAGGTAGTCGAAGCCGGGCTGCGGCGCAACGAAGAGTTCATGGCTGCGTATAAGGCTGCCAAACCTGATGAGGATACGTATAGCTTCCGCTATGCGATCGATCACTGGACTGAGCGGCATGACAAGAAGATGGAGAAAGTCTACGAAGCGACCGGCCGACCCGGAGGAGGTGGATCATGACCTCTAATACTCAGGCTTTGCGTTTCTCGCCGATCGGCGCTTTCGAACTAAAGCGCTCCTATCAGCGCAATATGAGTTTGGGCACGCTTTCGATACTCATTGCCTTCGCGGTGATTATCGGTACCGTCGGGCTAATCCAGGCGCTAACTCATGAAGAATTCGACGATGCGCCGATGATTATTATCAAGTCGATCTCCGATCTGGGACCACCGCCCTCGGTCGCCAAGAAGCAGGTACAGGTACGAGTCTCGCAGGAGATCGCACCGCCCAGTTTTGCGCTGCCGGAAGCGGTTCCCGATGAGGAAGTGGTCGAGGATTTTGTCATCGTCTCACAGGATGAACTGGCGGAGATCACTTCGCCGGCGCTCGGCGATGGCGACGGCATGGGCGGCAATGTGGTAGTCGACATTCCGATGGAAGACTATATTCCGCCGCCGGATGAGTTCATCGCGGTTGAACAGCAGCCGCAGCCGCTCAAACTGGAGCAGCCGAAGTATCCCGAGATGGCCAAGAGAGCGGGCATTGAGGGCGAAGTCTACGTCAAGGTCTACGTCGACAAGAATGGCGACGTGTTAAAAGCGATTGTATTGAAGGAATCGGGCGCCAATGTCGGCTTCGAGGAGGCCGCAACCGAGGCGGCGATGCTGGGCAAGTGGAAGCCGGCGATGCAGAACAAGCAGCCGGTCGGTGTCTGGGTGGCCTACCCGATCAGGTTTACTTTGCGTTAATTGTGCAGCCGGGTGGGAGGTCGCTCCTCCCACCTGAGGCTTCACCGCCAAACCTCACAGTTTTCACCTCACAAGAGTAGCTGGCCTCTGCCGGAGCAATAGTGATTTGCGCGACCTCCGCCAGATCAATCGCGTTCCCACCACCCCGGAACGTGGCCGAGAGGAGGTTGATTGTGAGTGACAGAATGAATTCAGCCGGGTATCCGACAATTGGTGCGTTCGAGTTGAAGCGCACCTACCAGCGCAATATGATTATCGCGGTCCTGGTTGTCCTGTCCTGCTGGGCACTTTGCTTTGCGGTCGCCGGCTTGAGTGGAATGATGTGGCCCGTGGCAATCGCCGACGACACCTTTGAGAGCGTGCTGGACATCGACATCGAGTCGATCTTACCGCCTTCAGTCGAAGAGGAACCAATGACCGTTGAGACCAGGCCGAGCGAGCCCCCGACCTTCCGCATGCCGGAGGCGACTGCGCTCCTGGCGGCGCCAAGCGAAACAGGGTTGCTCGAACCCGCCATTTATCGACGCATGGCGTCCCAGCAGGAGTCAGGGATCGGTGCGCCCGGCTGGTTCGCGCCGACATCGGTGAAGACGGACACCCCCTGCCCCTTGAAGCTGCCTCTGGCCAGCTATCCGGAGGTGGCGCGCAAAGCCGGATTGGAGGGCACGGTCTTTTTGCAGGTCTTTGTGGGTGCCGACGGTCTGGTAAAGAACGTTCTCGTGGCAATCCCCAGTGGTCTGCAAGTCGGCTTCGAGGAGGCGGCAGTGCGGGCCGCCTGGATGAGTCGATGGTTGCCGGCGGTACAGGATGGCGAGCCGGTTGGACGGTGGGTCCGCTATCCGGTCCGCTTTCGTTTGATCGATCACGGGGAATCGCGGACGTGAGGTTGATTATGAACAGAATCACAAATCCTGCCGGATATCCGACAATCGGTGCGTTCGAGTTGAAACGTACCTATCAGCGCAACATGCTGATCGCGGTGATGGTAGTCGCGACCCTTTGGGCACTCAGTGTCGCGATCATTGGACTGACCTCGGCGGCGCCGGTCGAAAGCGCTGCCGGAGATCCGCTAGCGGAGAGTATTAGAATCGACGTCACGATAATCCCGCCGCCCTCGGTGAAAGAGGAACCGGTGCGGGCCAACGTTGTCGCCGAAACACCGCCGCCATTTGTCCTGCCGGTAGCCAGCGATGACCCGACGGCTACGACCAACTTCAGACTGCTAGACGCTGCAGCTTATCAAAGAATCGCGCCCCCTGGTCTGGAGTCCGGAGGTAAACTAGCTGGCTATTACGTCGGAACTCCGGTGGATGAGATCCCAAACCCCTCGGTGTTCGTCCACGCTGAGAAGCAGCCGCAACCACTGGATTTGCCGACGCCACATTACCCGGAGATGGCGCGAAAGGCCGGCATGGAAGGAACGGTCTATCTACAAGTCTACATCGACAGCAAGGGCCGAGTCAGAAAGGTCATGGTCGCTGAGGCTAGTGGCTGCGAGATCGGCTTTGAGGAAGCGGCAGTCGAGGCTGCCTGGCGCGGCCGCTGGTCGCCTGCTGAGCAGAATGGTAAATCGGTCGGACTCTGGGTGCGCTACCCGGTCCGCTTTCGTCTGAACAAGTAAGGAGAGATGGCAATCAAAACCGCGAAACGAATCATGAGAGAGGGCGTCGTCGAGACGCCGAGACAACAACAGCAAGACAGCATTCGCCTGGCGCTGATCGGCCTGCTGGTTGCGGCAGTGTGCCTGACCGCTGCGCTCAGCGGCTGTAGTGGCGGTTCAACCGACCCCGATTACAACTCCGCCGACACTTCGCAGGTCGGTGGCACACCCGCTGAACTCGGTGCAATTGAACCGCTTGTACCGGTTGACAGGGTGAAATTCAAGGGTGTTCCACACGAGGGTGATTCTCATTCACCTCTGGGGCCGGGCTCTCTGGCAGAGGGTTTTTGCTTGACCCGAATCGGTGAGGCGCTTAGCTTGATAGTGGAGAGAAGCTTTGTGCCCTCACCCCTGTGTTTGCAGCGGGAGAATCCTGACTCCGAGATTTTCCAATTCTCCCGGCACCTTGCGGCACAGAATTACGTTTAACTTAGGTGAGGAGGTTGACAAATGAAATTGCAGTGTTCTGTTGGGTGGGCGACAGTGGCAGCGCTGTTGCTGTTTGCTGCTGCAGTTTCGCTGGTTCCAATCAGTTCCATTCGGGCGGATGACTTGCTTTCGACCGGCATCAGCGCCGGCCGTGTCAAACCGGGTCTTGATTTCGACAACCGGGTGGAGAGAGCTGCTCGTCAGAGCAAGATCGCCGAGCCGACCACGCGTCGCGCAGTCGATACACTGCCGCAGCGCACGGTCGAGGATGCTCGCAAGTACCAGCTTTATCTCGATCCGACTTACCCGCGTCGCGCGCGACTGGCGAACAAGGAAGCGACGGTTGAGGTCGAACTGACATTCCGACCAAACGGAACCGTGAAGAACGCGATCGTGCGCACCTGCAGCACGCCCGACTGGGGTTTTGAACAAGCTGTGCTCCAGGCCTCGCTTGAAGCCAAGCTGGCCGGACATGGCAACCGTGAGATCACGGTCAAAACCACGATCAAATTCCGCCTGCAGTAGACCACCACTGTCCGCTTAGCGTGGCGCTCGAATTTTCGGTCTCTGCTGTGTGAGGCTCACTCGGTGTTATGTCCGATAGCTTACTTGTTGTTGACTTAACTCCCTGCTAATCCTATCTAGACCCTGCCAAGACAATATTATGGCGAGGTCACGACTACTTAGGCTGCTGCTCCAGCTTGGCTTGCTGCTTGTGCTGGGCTGCTTCATGCTGCCGATCCTCATCGGCAGCATTCGGAAGTTCAATCCCGATCAATGGCAGATTAACTATCCCCTGCTCGTCGGCTCACTGCTGTTAATGCAGGTAGTGCTCTACTGCCAGTCGGCCATCTGGTCCTTGATAATTCGCTGCTTCCACAAACAGATCAGCCTCAACAAAGCCTTCCGCATCGCCTACCTGGCGCAACTGGGCCGTTATTTGCCCGGTAAAATCTGGCAGTTGTTCGGGATGATCTATCTGGCGGGCAAGCAGGGGATCAAG
>JBDRQZ010000321.1:0-3526 GCA_043826025.1 bacterium
CCTCCGAGGAAATCCAGAACATGCCGGTGACCTCGGTGGAGGAAATTCTCACCGCGCAGGTTGGTATTGTTGAGCGCTTCGGTGAACTTCATATCCGTGGCGGTCGTGCCAACGAGATGACCTACGTGGTCGACGGTGTAACGATTCGTGACCCACTCGGCGGCTATGGCGCGGTTGAAAAGGCGATGAACATTTCGGGCAATGTCGTCGAGGACCTGCAGATCATCAAGAGTGGTTTCGAGGCGGAGTATGGCAACGCGGTGTCCGGCGTAATCAACGTTACCACCAAAGGCGGCACCAGCGTCACCAAGGGACACCTCGAGTACTTCACCGACGATTTCGGTACTGAAATCCTGAACAAGAATTCCTTCAACTACGACCGAGTCGAGTTTAACCTCTCGGGTCCGGAACCGCTGTTCTCGGATCGGCTGCTGCCGGCGCTGGGAATCAACTGGTTTGCGGATGGTAATCTGAAGTACTCGCTCTCAGGCAGCTTCGACAAGACCGATCAGTATGTGAGTTACAAGGATTACTTTTCTTCGACGGTGAATCGCCAGTATCCGAGTAGCTCGATTCTGGGCCTGTTCGATCTCACTGATCGCGATTACAACCAATATGAGGCACGCGCCAAGCTGACCTGGCAGGCCTCGCCCAAGATCAAAGTGACTTTCGATTACAGCGGTTCCTGGGATGATTACGTTCCCTTCGCCTACAATTTCATTTACACACCGGGGACGGCCTCCTGGACGCATGACCAGGCCGCGATTTACAGCCTGAGGCTGACGCACTCCCTCGACAAGAACACATTTTATGAAGTGATGGTGTCGCGCTATAGTCGCGATGTACTTGATACCCCCTCTAATCCCGATGTCGCCGGCGGTCGGATGTTTCCGGACGATTTCCTCCAGTACAATCAGTGGGAGTACTTCCAGGATCGTTATGGAGATTATACCGGCGGCGATGGCTCATTCCAGGAGCCGGAACCTTTCATTAACGTGAACCAGGACACCTCCTGGGTCTGGGGTGGCGACTTCTATACGGTCGGCGATGCCTACATCCTCTATGCCGGCACCGAGGGGTCGACGGGTCGTCTGCTCTATCCTACCTGGCCGACGCTGGAACTTGAGTTTGGCGGATTTGATTGGGAAAGCGCCGGCACCCGCTATAGCGACTGGCGCGGTGTCGATCCGCTTGTCGATGGCGCCGGGAACTCCTCGACCTATGTTGATACCATCATTACCGACTGGAACGGCAATGGCGTGATCGATTTCTACGAGTCGGAGCCTTACGTCGATGTGAATGGCGACGGCCGCTGGAACGCCAACGATTACTTCTATTCCTTCTATGATGCGAACGGCAACGGTAAGTACGATGCCGACCACGCCTCGCCCATCAATATCGACAATCCGGAGCCCTTTGTCGATGGCGACCGCATTCTCGGCGAGCCGTTTACCGATGTCAACATGAACGGCTATTATGACGAAGGCATCGACATTTTCACCAGGTCTGACGATCCGAGAATTAATCAGGACCTCAACTACAACTCAGGTTATGACGGCCCGACCGGGGCCTGGTCGCCGGGTACGCCGTTTGAGGATCTGAATGGCGACGGTCTTTACAGCGCGCCGAACGGCAGGTATGACTTTGGCGAGCCGTATCTCGACTTGAATGACAACGGGCAGTGGGATGACCAGGACGGTTTCCTCGATCGCGGCTATGATTCGTGGACGCACTACAATGCCAAGAACTACGAGATCTGGACTGCGGACTTCAAGCTGACCAAGCAGTTCTCCAAGGAGCATGAGGTCAAGACCGGTCTGACGGTCAACTTCGACGATCTCAATTACGCCGACCTCCAGTACGCTTATTATCCCTATGATGGCGAGCCGGATGGCGGACCTTACCCTGATCTGGGCGTGTTCCGCGATTTCTACAATCGCTCACCGATTCGCGGCGCGATTTTCGTGCAGGATCGTATGGAGTACGGCGCAATGATCGCCAACCTCGGTCTGCGCTATGACTTCTTCATTCAGTCAGCGGAACTGAAGACCGAAGAGTCGGAAGCCTTCGGCAGCACGAAGTCGATTGAGGGTTCGAAGAACAAGTTCAGCCCCCGTATCGGCTTCTCCTATCCGATTTCCGACAAGGCGAAAGTTTTCTTCAACTATGGTCACTTCTATCAGTTGCCGGAGCTGACCAACATGTATCAGCGTGCGACGCAGGCGTCGAATGCCTTCGGCATCATCGGCAACGAGAACCTCGACTACGTTCGCACGATTCAGTACGAGTTCGGCGTCGAGTATCTGCTGTCGGCCGATTATCTGGTGAAGGTCTCCGGTTTCTACAAGGATGAGTTCGACAAGATCAACTCGGTGAATCGGTCCTACGGCCCGATCACTCAAAACGAGTATGAGAATGTCGACTATGGCCGGACCCGCGGTCTGGAGATGGAGTTGCGGAAGACCTATGGCAACTATGTCTCGGGCTGGATGAACTACGCTTACATGTTCGCTTATGGCAAGAGCTCCTCGGAGCGTTCGAACTACTTCGACGAGTTCTACAATCGTTCGATTCCGATCATCGAGTTCCCGCTCAACTGGGATCAGCGCCATGAGATGACCCTGAATCTCGATCTGCGCATACCGAAGGATGATCATCCGAAGCTCTTCGGCCTGAAGCTGCCCGACAATTGGGGTGTCAACGCCCTCTGGCAGTTTGGCTCCGGCTTCCCCTTCACCCCGGATCGTGATTTCCCGGGTCTCGAACTGGCGATCGGCGAATCACCGCAGAACAACTCGATGCGCTATCCGGCGACCACCAATGTTGATGTTCGTGCCTGGAAGCGGTTCCCGCTGCTGGGTCTCGACTTCACGGTGGACCTCTGGGTCGACAACTTGTTCGACAACGAGAATATCGACTACATTTACGGCCTTACCGGACGCTATGACACTTCTTCAAAGCCGGTTGGCGCGAACTACGTGTTTGAGGGCGACGATCTCTCAAACAGCCCGACGAACCTGGGGCCGGGACGCAATATCCGGCTCGGTCTGGGCGTCGACTTTTAGTCAGGAAGGGAACGGTGGCGGAGTTTATGGGTAGTCTGAGCCGAAAGTTGGTTGTTTGGATATGCGTGTTGCTGCTCCTGCCGAGCAGTGTGCTGTGGGCCAAGAGCGATTTGCCATCGGCGGATTACCATGGTCGGCTAGCTCTGCTGAAGCCGACGGCCTCCGGCATCCCAAACACGCAAAATTGCTCGCACCGGGTCGGTAATGTCTGGTTCACGATCACCAACTGGGGCTTCTTTGGCGCCAACTTTGCCGACCAATGGGATGCCCTGACCGAGGATTTCTGTCTGGGGCCGGGCATCAACCCGGGCGAATTGGCGCCCAGCTTCGAATTTCCGGCAGGCAGCGGTATCAACTACCTGTATGCCGGCTCGCTCTGGCTCGGGGCCATTGTCGGCGACGACACCCTGGTCTCGACCGGTTCCGATGGCTGGTTGCGAATCAATGAGATGTATCCAGCC
>JBDRQZ010000322.1:0-2125 GCA_043826025.1 bacterium
ATTGCGAGGTCTGCCGCATCAGAGTGGCGGCGAATTGCATGCGTCGAACGAGTTTGCTAATGTGATCAACCAGGCCCAGCGTGAGGCGGAACAACTCAGAGATGAATTTATCTCCGTCGAGCACCTGTTGCTGGCGCTACTTGAAGTGCGCGGCAAGAGTGCTGAGGTCCTACGGGCGGCCGGCGTTAAACGCGATACCCTGCTCACAGCAATCGCGGAAATTCGCGGCAGCGCTCGGGTCACCGATGCCAACCCGGAATCTAAATATCAGGTGCTGGAGAAATACTCCCGCGATCTGACCGCGCAGGCGCGTGCCGGCAAGCTTGATCCGGTGATTGGTCGCGATGAGGAAATCCGACGGATCATCAAAATTCTCTCGCGGCGCACCAAGAACAACCCGGTGCTGATCGGCGAGCCGGGAGTCGGCAAGACGGCGATTGTCGAGGGACTCGCGCAGAAGATTGCCATTGGCGAGGTGCCGGAGACACTCAAAGATCGTACGGTGATCGAGCTTGATCTCGGCGCTCTGATTGCCGGGGCCAAGTTTCGCGGTGAATTCGAGGAGCGTCTTAAGGCGATCCTCAAGGAGGTGCAGGCTGCCGAGGGACGGATCATCCTGTTCATCGATGAACTGCACACGCTGGTTGGCGCCGGGGCGGTGAGCGGCGAGATGGACGCTTCCAATATGCTTAAGCCGGCACTGGCGCGGGGTGAACTGCGGTGCGTTGGCGCTACGACTCTCGATGAGTACCGCAAGCATATCGAGAAGGATGCCGCGCTCGAACGCAGGTTTGCCTCAGTGATAGTCGAACCGCCGACGGTCGAAGAGACGATTTCGATCCTGCGTGGATTGCGGGAGCGTTATGAACTGCATCATGGCGTGAAGATCACCGATGAGGCGCTGGTCACCGCGGCCAGGCTTTCGGACCGTTACATCGCCGACCGTTTCCTGCCCGACAAGGCTATCGACCTGATGGATGAGGCGGCGGCGGAGTTGCGCATTTCAATCGACTCGATGCCGGATGAGCTCGATGCAATCGAGAAGCGCATCCGCCAGCTTGAGATCGAGAAAGAGGGGATCAAACGCGAGAAGGATGCGCCCGAACGGCTCAAGCCGATTGAGGAGGAACTAAAGGAGCTCTATGTCCAGCGCGATGACCTCCGGACGCAGTGGGAGAAAGAGAAGGACACGGTCGACACGATTCGCCAGATCAAGGCGGAACGTGAAGAACTCAATCTCCGAGCTGCCGAGGCGGAACGTCAGGCCAACTATGAGGAGGCCGCGCGGCTCAAGTATGGCTCGCTGGTTGACGCCGAGAAGAAGCTCCAGCTGTTGCAGCATTCGCTGGCGTTGATTCAGGAGAAACGCAAGCTGCTCAAAGAGGAAGTCGAGGCGGAAGATGTCGCAGCGATAGTCTCGAAGTGGACCGGGATCCCGGTGTTGCGTCTGACTGAGCCTGAGCGTGAACGTCTGCTGCAACTCGAAGACAAGCTGCACGAGCGAGTCATTGGCCAGGATGAAGCGGTGGTTGCTGTATCCGACGCGGTGCGGCAGTCACGGGCTGGGCTTTCCGATCCCAACCGGCCGCTGGGTTCCTTCATCTTTCTGGGCCCGACCGGCGTTGGTAAGACCGAGTTGGCGCGGGCCCTGGCGGAGTTTCTCTATGGTTCGGAGGAGGCGATCATTCGGATCGACATGTCTGAGTACATGGAGAAACACTCGGTGTCGCGCCTGATTGGTGCGCCGCCGGGGTATGTCGGCTACGACGAGGGTGGTCAACTTACCGAAGCGGTGCGGCGACGGCCCTATGCCGTGGTGCTGCTCGATGAGATCGAGAAGGCGCATCCGGAGGTGTTCAATATCCTCCTGCAGGTGCTCGATGATGGCCGACTAACTGACAACAAGGGCCGCACGGTCAGTTTCAAGAATGCGATCCTGATTATGACCTCGAACCTGGGCGCAGACTATATCCAGCAGGAGTCGACCTCGTTGACCGAGAGCAACCGTGATATGATCTATGACAGGATGCGTAGCGGTGTACTCGACATCCTGCGGCGCTCACTGCGACCGGAATTTCTTAACCGTGTCGATGAGACGATCGTTTTCGCCGCGCTCACACGTGAG
>JBDRQZ010000323.1:0-3405 GCA_043826025.1 bacterium
CCGGGTTGCGGCACAGCGCGGCCTCTGCGGCAGCATTGGTCTATCCCGAGACGCGGATGGATCTGGTTCGCATCGGCATCTCGCATTACGGGTTCTGGCCCAGCAAGGAAACCGAGATGCAGTTTCTGGTCAACAATGGCGGCATCGAACGTGCCCGACGCGCGGATCCGTTGCGGCGCGTGCTGCGCTGGCGCAGTTCGGTGATGGGGCTCAAGGAAATTCCCCCCGGTGAGTTCGTGGGCTACGGCAACAGCTACCTCACCACACGCAAGCTGCGCACCGCGGCGGTGCCAATCGGTTACTTCCACGGTTTCAGTCGACAGCTCAGCAATCTCGGCCGGGTACTGATTCATGGCAAACGAGTCGGCGTTATCGGCACGGTCAGTATGAACATGCTCCTGGCAAACGTCACTGAGATCAAAGATGTCAAACTTGGTGATGAAGTCGTCATCATCGGAAAACAGCAACGCGCTCAAATCTCGGTGAGTTCGTTTAGCGACATGTCGAATTTGCTCAACTACGAAGCTCTGGTCAGACTGCCGGCAGAAATCCCCCGGGTGGTGGTAGAGTAATCACAGAAACCAAATCAAGCACTTTTGCGAATTCGTTTATTCTTTCGCGTCGCGTACGCCACTCGACGCCGTAATTGCATTCTCGGAGTCCACAATGTCCTCGTCCAATCTGTATAGAAGTTTGATTAATGACCGTGCAACTCACCCGGAGCGGTTTAATACCAGTTGGGAGCGACTCGCAGAGGTGCTCGCAATCGTGATCGGCGATCAGGCCGACAAGCTGCTCAGCGAACTTGCACCACCCGACGATACGCGGCAGTCCGTCACTGAGGCGGAGGCCGAGTCACTGGTGGGACGAGTCGAGTCCACCTGTTCCGGTGAACAGATTAAGCGGCTGACCCAAATGCTGCGACAGAGCGAGATCGCCACTGCCGAGGCTATCGAGCTGCATGAAGAGTTCAAGATTCCTGTTTCGCGATTGGAGAAAGATATCGTGCCGGTCAGCGGCGAGGGCGCCTGGATCACCGACACGCGTGGCAAGACCTACCTCGATATGGACAGCAACTACAGCGCCACAAATCTGGGCATGGCGAATCAGGAAATCGCACTGGGGCTTTTCAATCAGGCACGACAATTGATCTCAATGAAAGAGGACCGCGTGCACATCCCGCGCACCAGGTTCTTGAAATCAATTCACCAGATGCTGCCGACCGGTCTCACCCAATTCTACTGGCAGAATTCCGGTGGCGAGGCGGTAGACAAGGCGCTGAAGATCGCCAAAGCGTTCACGCAGCACAAAGGTGTGGTGGCGATGAAGGGTGGCTTCCATGGCCGCACCCATGGCGCTGTGGCGGTGACTCATGAGGAGAAATACCGCAGACCATTCATGCTCGACAATGAGGATTGGGTGCATTTCGTCGAGTTCAACGACCTTGATGCAATCGAGAAGCTCTTCAACTCCGGCAAGGCCAAGTCGGTGATTCTGGAGCTGGTGCAGGGTGAAGAGGCCGGTATCCGTCCCGCCTCGCGCGAGTTTGCCAAACAGCTGCGCGAGATGTGCAACCAGCATGGCTGCGTGATGATCGTCGACGAGATTCAAACAGGCTTTGGCCGTACTGCCGAGAAACCAGGACAGTGGTTCGCGAGCATGGTCTACGACATCGTGCCCGACATCATGACCATCGGTAAGAGCTTCGGCGGCGGCTATCCAGTGACCGCGGTAGTGACGACTAAGCAAATCTCGGCGGCGATGCAGCCGGGCTATGATGGTTCCACCTTTGGCGGCAATCCCATGGCGATGGTGGCGGCGTTGATCGCAACGCGACAGATGCGGGAGAAGGATATCACCGGAAATGTGGTAAAGCGCTCGCAACAGATCATGGATGGGTTGCGGCAGTTGCAGGGCAGGCATGAGAGTATCGTCGAGATGCGCGGGCTCGGGCTGATGATTGCACTGAAGCTACCGGTCGCTGATCTGGTGCCGGAGTTCCAGCGGGCGATGGCAGACAATGGCGTCAAGACCTCACTGTCTACCCGAGAGTGGATCAGGTTCTTACCGCCGTTGATTATCACCGCCGAAGAAGTCGACCACCTGCTGCAGGCTATCGACAAATCGCTGGAGCGGGTGGCGCAGCCGATTGGTGCCTGACGAACTTGAGCGAGGGGACTAGTCAAGGAGAGGCTTAATGAGTGACCGCCTGATACTGTGGGCCATCGTCATTGGCTACATGCTTTTCGTCTTCGTTAAGGGGGTCTCAAAGTCGAAGCGGATCGGCAGCACCGACGATTACCTGGTGGCGGGCCGCTCGGTGCGCTGGTTCTTCCTGTTCGCGACAATGGGCGCAACCGTGATCGGTGGCGGGTACTCGATTGGCGCGATCGGCAAGACCTATGAGTGGGGCATCCTGATGCTGCTGGTCTCCACCGGCGGCTACCTGCATTTCATCTTTTCAGGCCTGGTGGTTGCGCCACAATTTCGGAAGGCGGAGCTATACACGGTGGCCGGCTATTTCGGCTATCGTTTCGGTGAGCGGCCCCGCTTTGTGATGCTTGTTCTTTCGCTCTTATTCAGTGTGTTTATTGTCGCAGCGCAGATGGCGGCGTTTGGCACCGTCCTGGCGGCGATCATGCCCTCGGTCGCCGACGCGACCAGCGTCCTGCGCTGGGCGATCATCATTAGCGGCCTGATGGTAGTGATTTACAGCACCGCCGGTGGCTTACTGGCGGTGATTAGTACCGATGTCTATCAGTTTGTGGTGCTGCTTTTGGGCTTCGTAATCGTGTTGGCGTTTTGCATTCCCGATATCAGCAGTTCCTACAACCCCGATACCGGCAAATTCGTACCGACTCGCTTCGGCAGTGTCGATTTGGTGCAGCCAGTCGCGCTGGGCAGAACCATCGCGCAGGAGCGCGATTCGCTGGCGGTCTTTCTCAAGGCGGAGTTCACCCCAAAGGAGTTAGAGCAACTGCGCGAACCGGACAGCGCCGGCCATTACTCCTATGAACGCCAGCGCTTGCTGGTCGCGGGTCTTAACCGCGCGCTGGATGATGAGGAACTATCGGCAAGTCCCTGGCTGCAGGAACTGGAGTTGAGCACCCAAACGCGCGAATTGCTTCGGGCGGACCCCAGCGGCCGCGACCGGCGCCGGCTCAATCTCTCAATCCTGCAGGATCTGTACCCCGAGGCTTTTACCCGCAATCGCACGATTCCGGAGAACTTCTTCAAGCTGGAGGGCGGCAAAGGCTGGATTTTCCTGATTACTACTTTCTTCGCTTTTCTTCTCGGCGAGACCTTTGCGCCCGGCTATGCCACCCGCTACTGTGTTGGCAAGAACATCAAAGAGACCAAACTCGGCATCGCCGGTGTCGGTTTCTTTTTGGCGCTCACTTTCCC
>JBDRQZ010000324.1:0-5799 GCA_043826025.1 bacterium
GGCGAAGTTTACAGCACTTTCGACGGCATCTCCACCTACCGGGTCGCCCGCTTCAAGGAGAAGCCAAACCGCGAATTGGCGCAACAGTACTATCTGGACCGCTCCCACCTTTGGAATTCAGGGATGTTCATCTGGTCGACCAAGGCGATTTTGAGCACCATCGAGCGCTGCAAGCCGGAGATGTTTGCGCAGTTACAGGCCTATACCAAAAGCATCGATACCCCGGCGGAACCTGAGGCGCTCTGCGAATTCTTCGACGAGGTGGAACACATCTCGGTCGATGTCGCGCTACTCGAACAAGCTGACAATGTCATCGTGATGCGCGCCAAGATGATCTGGGATGATATCGGCAGTTGGCGGGCGCTGGAACGAATCAACCCCAGCGATCATCGCAACAATGTTAGCATCGGCAGAGTGTTGTCGCACGACTGTTTCGAGGTTACCGCGGTCAACTCGGGTGAGGGCCTGATTGCGACGCTGGGCGTCTCCGACCTGATCGTAGTAAAGACCGGCAAAGTGGTGCTGGTCGCCAACAAGACCAAGGTCGACGACTTAAAGGCGCTGCTGGAGCGGGTGCGAGCGGATGAGGATCTGTCAGAATATCTTTAGATTCAGCCTGCTGCTCACCGTGGCGGGGCTGTTTCTGTTGCACTGCGCGGCGCGGCAGCCGCGTGACGAGGAGCAACCCGATTCACGGGAAGCCGAAGAGCAGTTCGATCCCTTCGCCTACGCCGGCGACGCGGATATTGTGACAGCTTCTCAGGGCGAGAGCGATCGCCGACACACTGACTCTTCCTGGTTTGTGATCGACCGCGGTGACAAATCACCATACTCCCCCGAGGTCTATCGCGTGCAGCTTTATGCCGGACAGAATTACTACGATGCGGCGACGGAGCGGGATCTGGCGGTCGAGGTTTTCGACGAACGGATCAGGATTAATTTCGTTACACCATACTACCGCGTGGAAGCTGGTGATTTTCCGACTTTGGCCGGGGCTGAAAAATTCCTCGAACGTGCCAAAGCGCTCGGCTATCGCAAGAGCTGGGTGGTGCAGGAAGCGGTCGATTCGCTGTTCTGGATTCAATTGGCCGCTGATTCGCTATTGGCCGACTCGCTGGCGCAGGCGGCGGACTCGCTGAACGGAGTTGTAGGAGATAAACGCTAAGGTGCCGATGACGACTACCCGACAGGCAGAGGAACTGGATCGCCTGAACCCCGACGCCCTCGAAAGAGCGGCAGAATTAATCGAGCAGGGTGAGGCGGTGGTCATCCCCACGGAGACCATCTATGGCCTGACTGCGGCCGCCGATCAACCTATCGCGGTGAGAGGCGTTTTCGAGTTGAAGCAGAGAGCGCTCGACAAACCATCGGCAATCTTTCTGGCGGAAGTGAGCGAGATTGACAATTATGCGACCGCTATTTCCGCGATTGCGCGCCGCGTCTTAAACGAGCTGCTCCCCGGCCCGCTGACTGTCGTGTTGCAGGCTCAAAGCGCAGACTGGCCCGGAGTCGTAGGCCCTGACGGCAAGATTGGTATTCGCATCAGTGCGGAGCCATTTGTTTGCAGACTGGTCGAGCGCTGCAACGCACCGCTGCTGGCGACATCGGCCGGTATCACTGGTGGCGGTGATCTGAGTTCGCTCGCGGAGGTAAGAGAAAGTCTGTCGCGGCAAGTACCCTTGATCGTGTATAACAATGAGATGAGAACCGGCACGGCTTCGACAGTAGTCGATCTTTGCGGAGCGAAGCCGCGTATACTGCGGCAGGGTAAGCTGCGGCTACCTGATTGGTGTCGGTCGGGTGAGGAAAGCTGAAAAGATGTTTCACATATTGATAGTCTGCACTGGAAATACCTGCCGCTCGCCGATGGCTGAGGGGCTGTTGCGCAAGATGCTGGCCACTGAGGGTATTGATGATGTCAAGGTCAGCTCGGCGGGGATCGGCACTCTTGACGGCTACCCGGCGACCTCCTTTGGGGTCAGAGCCGCTGCCGAGAAAGATGTCGACATTTCGCATCACCACTCGACTCGCATGACGAGCGCGCTCGCAGCAGAGGCTGACCTGATCCTGACCATGGCCGACAATCACTTTGAGTACGTTTCGGGAATGGACTCAGCCGAGGGCAAGCTCTACATGCTTAAGGGCTTTCCTGAAGCAGGGCACTCCGATTATCTCCACTCGGTCAAGGATCCGGTCGGTGGCACACTGGATGAATACCGCCGCACTATCGATGAACTGGAACGGGAACTGCTACGCATCCTGCCACACTTGAAGCAGCGAATTGAGGCCGCCCGCACATGAATCTGCCCCGCGCCTTATTCGTCATGCTCTGCCTTCTGCTGTTGAATTTGCCGGCGTTAGCGCAGGATAGCGGAACTCCCGATTCCTCCGATTCCACCACGGCCATGCCCGATTCACTGTATCGCTGGGTGCCGAATGATTCGTTCGGCTTAGGAGAATACCTCAAGTTTGCGATTGGCTATGGATTCATCAGCGCCGGTTATGCAACTTTGGCAATCCCCGACACTGTGACCCATAACGGCCACCTCTGCTATCGCATTCTCAATGAGACCGCCTCGAACAGCTTCGTCGACCGTTTCTACAAAGTGCGCGACACCAGCTTCAGCTACATGGATGTCGACGGACTTTATGCCCATTACTTCCGCAAGTCGTTGCATGAGGGCTCATACAACTCGCACCGTGAGGTGGAATTCGATTATTGCAACATGGCAGCGTGGTACCGCAAAGATGCCGAGGCTATCGACACGCTGGAGTTGGTGCCCTTCACTCAGGATGTCCTGTCGGCAGTGTACTACCTGCGCACCCAGAAGCTGGAAGTCGGCGATACGTGGACGGTTCCCACCATCCCGGGCGATACCCTGACCAATTTGCTGGTCAAGGTACTCGATCGCGAGGAGATCGACGTACCGGCCGGGAGGTTTGATTGTCTGATTCTGGAGCCGCTGCTGACCGCGACCGGAATTTTCAAACATGAGGGTCAAATCAAGGTTTGGGTGACCGATGACCGACTCCACATGCCGGTACTCATGAAAAGCAAGGTGCTGGTGGGCTCGATCTATGCCGAGCTGGAGGAATTCAGACTCGGCACGCTGGATTGGTAAAATGAAACGAATCGACTTGAATCGAATAAAGACGACCTCGATCAAGAAGCGACACTCCAAGGTGAGTAAGCAGCAGGTCTGCCGGGAAATTGCTCACGCCGGCCTGGGCAAGTTTGTCGATTCGCTGCCCGACTTGCTCAGATCCGCCGATCTCAAGATACTTATCAGCAAACTACAGCAGGCCCGCAAACGCAGGAAGCCGATTATCTGGATGTTTGGTGCGCATCTGGTTAAGGTCGGGCTGACACCAATACTCAACGAAGTCATCAGCGCGGAGTTCGCGCAACAAATCTCGACCAACAACGCCGGGTTGATTCATGACCTGGAGTTAGCCTTCTATGGCCACACCTCGGAGAATGTCGAGGAGAGCCTGCTGACCGGCGAGTTCGGCATGACCCAGGAAACTGCCGAGCATTACGCCGCCCTGGTTGCGCTGGCGGATAGCGCTGGGATCGGTCTCGGCGAAGCGGCGGGGTGCTATATCTCAGACAATGCGCCGCAGGCTGGACTTTCAGTGTTTGCCACCGCTTACCAAAAGCAGATCGCCGCGACTGTGCATGTCGCAATCGGCGCCGATATTGTCAATTGCCATCCATCATACGATGGCGCCGCGGTCGGGGCTGCGTCGCAGCTCGATTTCAAGTTGTTTTGTGAGACCACTACTCATCTCAAGAATGGTGGAGTGGTGCTCAACTTCGGTTCGGCGGTACTGATGCCGGAGGTCTTCCTGAAAGCAATGTCAGTGGCGCGCAATCTCGATCCGAAGTTCACGAAATTCACTACTGCCAATTTTGACATGATCACCCATTATCGTCCACGACAAAGTCTGGTGAACCGGCCGCGACTGTTGGGAGCGGAGTCGTTCGATTTCGCCGGTCACCATGAAATCATGTTGCCGCTACTGTGGGCGGCTCTCAAAGACAAGGTTGGCGTGTAGCGCCAGTCGTCGCCGGAGGTTTGACCGATGCCCAAGATTGTTGAAGCTGTGCCCAATTTCTCTGAAGGTCGTCGCCCGGAGATTATCAAAGAGATTACCGATATGATTACCTCGGTTGCCGGTGTAGTGTTGCTCGATGCCGAACTTGACGGCGACCACAATCGCGCGGTGGTGACGATTGCCGGGGAGCCTGAGGCGGTGAAACAGGGGCTCTTCCTTGGTATCAAGAAAGCCTCCGAACTAATTGACCTGCGCACTCACAAAGGCGAGCATCCGCGCATGGGTGCGACCGATGTCTGCCCCTTTGTGCCGATCAGCGAGATCAGCACCGCCGAATGCATCGAACTGGCAAAGTCGCTGGGGCAGGAGGTCGCTGAGAAACTGGGGATCCCGGTCTATCTCTATGACCAGGCGGCACAGCGGCCCGACCGGGAACGGCTGCCCGACATTCGCAACAAGCATGGCCAGTATGAGGGTATCAAGAAACAGATTGCCACGAATGATGACCTGATTCCCGACTATGGCCCGCGCAAGCTGCATGAACAGGCCGGCGCGATTGCGATCGGAGTGCGGCTGCCGTTGATCGCTTTCAACGCCTATCTCGCTACCAATGATGTTGCGGTTGCCAAGCGCATCGCCAAAGACATCCGCTCCAATTCGGGTGGCTTTGCTCATTGCCGCGCGCTGGGGTTCGAGATTGCCGATCGCAACTGCGTGCAGGTCTCGATGAATCTGGTCAACTACCTGCAGACTCCGCCATATCGCGTGCTGGAGACGATCAAGTCTGAGGCGGCACGCTGGGGGACTCAGGTGACCTCGACCGAAATCGTCGGGTTGGTGCCGGCCGATGCGCTGTTCAATTCGGCGCGCTGGTATCTGATGCTGGAGAATTTCGACAAGAATCAGATCCTTGAAAATTCGCTCTCACAGGCGATGGCGGCACAGGCCCAATCGGCCGGGCTGAAATCCTTCCTCGACGAGGTAGCGTCGGCATCTCCGGCCCCGGGTGGCGGTTCAGTCTCGGCGGTCGCCGGATCGCTGGCGGCCTCACTGGGCGCGATGGTCTGCCGGTTGACCTTGGGTAAGAAGGGCTACGAGGATGCTCAGGAGCGCATCGGCGAACTCCTCCAGGAGTGCGACACCCTGCGCGAAGAACTCTACACACTGGTTCAGAAAGATGCCGACTCATTCGATGCGGTCATGGCGGCGATGAAGCTGCCGAAGGCCAGCGATGAGGAAAAGCAGAAGCGCAAAGCTGAGATTCAGAAGGCGACAATTGTCGCCACCGAGACGCCGCTGCTGGTTATGCGTAAATCGTTGGCGGCCATTAAGCTCTGCGCCGAGATCGCCGAGAAGGGCAATATTAATTCGCTCTCCGATGCCGGTGTCGGCGCAATCATGGGTCGAACGGCCTGCGAAGGTGCGTATTTCAATGTGATGATAAATCTGCCGGGAATAGAGGACAAAACGACTGCTGATAAGCTGCGAAGTGAGGCCACACAGGTTTTGGCCGAGGCTGAAGAATCGGTGAAACTTGCCCGCCAAACGGTTGTTGAAAGGATAGGATAAACTTACGTGATCGATCTGCATCTCCATACCAACTACTCTGACGGGCGTGCCACGCCTGCCGAGGCAGTGCTGCTTGCTCGCGAGCGGGGACTTTCGGCAATTTCAATTACTGACCATGATACTTTCGCCGCCCTTGACGAGGCGCTGGCGCTGGCCGATGAGGAGTTGGAG
>JBDRQZ010000325.1:0-2151 GCA_043826025.1 bacterium
GTCATCTGTACGGACAAGACCGGCACCTTGACCGTCGGCGAAATGACCGTGCGCGCGCTTTATGTCTCCGGCCAACGCTACGATGTCACCGGCGAAGGCTACGGGCCGGACGGCGAAGTCCGCTTCGAGGGCAAGAAGGCGGAAGCGCAGCATGCGGCGCCATTGCACGAACTTGCGACCGTCATCCTCGGCTGCAACAACGCTCATCTCGTCCAGGAAGAGGGGACATGGAAAGGCATCGGCGACCCCACCGAAGGCGCTTTATTGGTGGCCGGCGCCAAAGCCGGCGGTGACCGGAAGCGCATCGAGAAGGAACTGCCGAAGCTGCATGAAATTCCGTTCGACTCCGACCGTAAACTCAGCACGGTGATTCGCAAGATGCCGGACGGCAAACTCCGCGCTTTCATCAACGGTGCGCCCGACGTGCTGTTAGAGCGCTGCACAAACCTCTACACCAGCACCGGGGTCCGCCCTATGACGGACGAGGATCGACTGAACATCGTGGCGCAAAACACCGCGATGACGCAGCAAGCCCTGCGCGTGCTCGGCTCGGCCTATCGCGATCTGGACAACGCTTTGTCCGCCGATTTCACTGCGGACGCCGTGGAGCACGACTTCGTGTTCGTCGGTTTGTCGGGGATGTATGATCCGCCGCGTCAGGAGGCTAAAGATGCTGTCGCAAAATGTCGCGCCGCCGGCATTCGCGTGGTGATGATTACCGGTGACCATCCGCACACCGCGGCGGCCATTGCGAGGGAAATCGGAATCGCTTCAGACGACGACCTGGCTATCGCGGGTGTCGAGTTGGACAAGATGACCGATGATGAACTCCGGCAACGCGCGCCCAAGATCGCCGTTTACGCCCGCGTCACCGCCGAGCACAAACTGCGCATCATCCGTGCCTGGAAAGCGAATGATGCGGTGGTCGCGATGACCGGCGACGGCGTCAACGACGCCCCTGCCATCAAGGGCGCCGATATCGGCATCGCCATGGGGAAGTCAGGAACGGAAGTCACCAAGCAAGCGGCGGACATGATCATTACCGATGACAACTTCGCCACGATCGTTGCTGCCGTCGAAGAGGGTCGGGGTATCTACGCCAACATCCGTAAAACGCTCCAATACCTGCTGGCAGGCAACTCCGGTGAGCTCCTGCTGATGACCCTCTGCGTGATCATCGGTCTGCCGACGCCGCTGCTGCCCATTCACCTGCTCTGGATTAATCTCGTTACCGACGGTCTGCCCGCACTCTGCCTCGCCACCGACCCCATCGACCCCGACGTGATGAAACGCTGCCCGCGCCGCCGGTCTGAGCGCATTACGAATCGCAGCTTTCTCCGCACGATGTTCCTCACCGGCTTCCTCACGGCGGGCGTTGCGTTCGCGGTTTACCTCTTTGTCTTGAGGGAGGGAACCACGGAAACGGCTCGCACATACGCTTTTACCGTGCTGGTCTTCGCCGAACTCCTGCGCTCCTTCGGTGGTCGGAGTGAAGTCAAGCCCGTCTGGCGCATCCCCTTTTTCACGAACGTCAATCTTGTCGTCGTGGTTGCTCTTTCTTTCGGCCTCCAGGTGTGGAGCCAACACAACGCGACGCTGGGCACCTTCCTGAAGACGTCATTTATGCCGCTTGCCGATTGCTTCCTGCTTCTCGCCGTAGGCGCTATCCCACTGTTAACTTTGGAGATAGTGAAGGTTGTTTGGCACGCCTGGCAGCAAAGGAAAACTGAGCAAGGACCCAAAGATCTTATTTGCCGGGATATTTTTATTAATAATAATTGAAAGGAGAGCGAGATGGAAACAAAAGAAACATATCAGCAAATTGCAGAAGAAAAGCTCAAGGAGTTGAATTCAAAAATTGAAAATCTCAGCAAGTTTGCGGATCGGATTGATTCCGAGGCAAGGGGCCAATATCTTGAAACCATTGAAGACCTAAAGTGCAAAAGAGAGGCAGTCATCGAACTAATGGAAGAATTTAAACATGCAAAAGAAGATCAATGGAAATCACTCAAGGACCGGATCGATGAAGTCAAGGCAGAGCTCGAATCGGGCATCGACGCTACCGTATCCCGGTTTCCGTAGGCGAAAGCGGGAGGAACCATGAAAGAGACACAACGGCTGCATGATATCGGTCAGAGCCTATGGCTCGAC
>JBDRQZ010000326.1:0-4539 GCA_043826025.1 bacterium
CTCCTGCTCCAGCGAGGAGGACACCTTCCCGATTTTGTGAAGGGTGCCTACTCGGTTGAGCGGCAGTCTGACAATTCGCGATTGCTCTGCCAACGCCTGCAAGATGGCCTGACGAATCCACCACACGGCGTATGAGATGAACTTAAACCCACGAGTCTCATCAAAACGCTTGGCGGCTTTGATCAGGCCGATATTGCCCTCATTAATCAAGTCCGCCAGAGAGAGACCCTGGTTTTGATACTGCTTGGCGACACTGACCACGAATCGCAGATTGGCTTTGGTTAGCGCTTCAAGCGCATGCTGGTCACCCTTATGGATGCATTTAGCCAGCCTTACTTCTTCCGCTGCATCGATTAGTGGAGTCTCGCCGATCTCCTTGAGGTACAGATCGAGTGATCGGTCCTCGTCGCGATACTTCTTTGACTGCTTCGTCAAATCCGTTGACCGCCCTGCTTCAAGGTTTACCACTCCAATTCCCGTCCGCTACTCTACCGCACAGGAACCGTTAACTATTCAAATACTTACTTTCGCTCCTTACGGTTTGACCGCAAAGTATCTAACATTGCCGCGCAGGTCGTAACCGAGGAAGGCGATCGCCTTCTTGCGATCGGCTAACTCCCGCTTGAGCTCGGCAAAATCCTCCAAAGTCCGGACATCGACATGGTTAATCTGGACGATAATCGTTCCCGGGGCGATCCCCTTGATGTCTGCCGGACTGCCGCTTTCAACATAAGTAACCAACAAACCGGGCTGCAGCTGGACCCCATACTGCTCGGCCAGCGCCTTACTGGCGACTGCCACCGAGAGCCCGAGCCAACTATCCTCAGCTTCAGGCAACTGCTCCTCGGCGACCGGCACCGCGCCCTGCTGGGCCAGCGCCTGATCACGGTCGCCGATCCGCACCGTCAAAGTCACCGGCTCGCCCCGCCGCTGGACCAGAAGCTCCGCTTCTTTGCCCTCTCCCGACCCCGCGACCAGATAACGGAAATGATCGCTGTCGACCACTTCCTGGCCATCGTAGCCGATGATGATATCCTGCTGCTCCAGGCCGCCTTCCGCGGCCGGCGAACCGGGGAACACTTCGCGAATGATAATGCCATAGGGTTTGCTCAACCCGTTAGCCTCGGCCATATCGACATCGATATCAGACATCGAGACCCCCAGCCAGCCCCGCGCCACATGCCCCTCGCTCAGGAGCGAAGCAACAATCGTCTTCGCCAAATTCGAGGGAATCGCGAAACCGATGCCGGCGGACTGCCCTGCGGTCGAGGCGATTGCCGAGTTGATACCGATTACGTAACCATCGAGATCGACCAGCGGTCCGCCGGAGTTGCCCGGGTTGATCGCCGCGTCGGTCTGGATATAGTCCTGATATTCAGGCGAATCCTGGCCAAAATTCAGACCACGCCGACCCTTGGCCGAAACCACGCCAACCGTGACTGTCCGATCCAGACCCTGAGCCGGAAACGGATTGCCGATCGCGACTACCCATTCACCAACTTTGATCGCCTCGGAGTCACCCAACTCGATATAGGCATAACCGTCGCCGCCGACTTTCAGCACCGCCAGGTCGGTGGCCGGATCCTCGCCCACCAGCTCCGCAACTTTCTCCGTGCCATCAGCGAGCGTCACGGTGACCCGCTGGCTGCCGCTGATCACATGGCTGTTGGTAAGGATGTAACCATCCTCACGGAAAAAGAACCCGCTGCCCATCGAGATCTCCAGCCGATCCTCCCAACGAAATCCCCAGAACTGCAGCCAGCGCCGATGGGAGGGATCAAGCTCCTCCGGCCGCTCGGCGCGGATGTTGACCACCGTATTACGCACCGCATCGACTACCGCCACAAATGGCGATTTGCCTTCCGGGGTGATCGGATAAATCGAGCCGGGCAGCGGCGCCGAACGCACCGCCTGCACATCGGCATGACTCTTAAGACTTATGTCCAGATTGCTGGAAAGTACGAGACCAAAGATGGCGCCACAAAGGGCAATCAGCAGCACGCCGAGCCATCCCTTTGCAGTTGCAGAAATAGGCTTTCCCCGCAAACTTACCTCCAAACTAGCAGACCAGTATAATACAGCCGGTCAGGCATTTTGTCAAGCGAAATCCTGACCGGGCTCCCCCGGCGGCAGCATTCGCCGCCTGCAGCACAGTCTCTATTTATACGGCGGACAGTGATTTGCGTTGCAAGGGAATCGAGGCGCTAGGAGCGCATCGAGAGATGATAGGCGCGTGAATCGAGGTTGCCCAGCGAGAAATACAGGCCCTCTTTCAGCTCCTCGGTCGTGGTCAGAATTTCTTCGTTCGTGAAGATGTCCAGCAGCCTGACCTTGCTGCCTCGGAAGCCAAGCATCCGCAGATCAACCTGAACCACGACATTAGTGGGCATCACTTTGGAGCGCTTGAACGGCTGGCTGGGAGCAGAGTTGAGCAAATAGAGCATCCCAGTCTTGTTGGCCTTGTGCACAAACACCCGGACCCCCGGATGAGAGGTGCTGATCGGGAAACTGATCTTAAGCTCTTCCAGAATCGAGCGCAGAAAGGCGACCTTGGAGTGGTTGCCCTGCGAAGATGAGTCAAACGTCAGCAGATAGATCGTACCCTTGAACTTATTGATCTTGATTCCGACCGTCTTGCTGCCATACTTGACAATCGCTTTGCTCCGCTTCTCGGTACAGCTAATCGAACCGAAAATGTCGGACGGGAATTTCTCCTTGTCGGCAGCCACCGTACCGATCTTGCCGAGCGAGGTCGTCTTACAGCGAATCGCATTTGCCAGCACCTGGCAGTTGCCCATCTCGGCATTCAGACGCGGTAACATCCCCACCAGAATCAGGTTCACGCCGGAGCGCGCCAGTTCCAGCAGCAACTGCTGCTGCTCTTCATCCATGAGCTCACTGATGGGGACGAACACGCAGTTCAGCCCCTGGAAGCTTTCCGGATTATCAAGGTCGGGAACGACGAAATCCTGCTTGAGCAAGTCGAGGTCACGGCCCAGTTCCGGCATCGTGAACTCAGTCAGCGACTTGACATAGCTGAATTCGGCGGCATCCTCCAACAGCGAAAGCCAGTTGTGCAGGCGGTTAGCGACGATCCCAATCGTCGTCTCCTGAGTGAACGCGCCCAGATCGACCTGCGAGATAGCACCCATCAGACGCCGCGCCACCTCATACGAGGGCTGAATCGTGCCATCGTTCGCCAGTGGCGAATCATACCAATTCTTCTCTTCGGCGAACAAATACTCGTTGAAGCCTTTAATCCCGCCCGCGAGCGACAAAGTGAGCAGGTAGCGACTCGCGTCCGGAGTAACCGGGAAGTAGTTTCTCGCGGTCTCGGGATCGTCGGTGTGATTTCCCAACGAGATTGACGAGGCCCAGGGGAATGCCGAATTGGCGCGCAAATAGCGGATGCGCTGCAACGTCACCAGGCTCGATTCATCCCAGCTAATACTGATCGTCGGGAAGATCTCACCCTCCGATTCCAGGATAGGCGTCAGCGGCGCCGGCATGCTCTTATAGAAACCCAGCGTCTGGTAGAAGAGCGGATTGCAGGAGAAACTCTTGTAGAGATCCATCAGAAAAGCGGCGTTCTCTGCAATCAGATGCTCCTTGAACCGGAACCAGTCGAAGATCTTGGTGAGATTGTTCTCCTTGCAGACGGTGAAGTCTCGCGGCGGCTGAACCTGACTGAACTCGTCGACCTTTTCGCCATAGACATTTTTCAAATTCTTGGCTTCGTCATAGCGACTCTCCAGAAACTCCGGGTAGAGTTCCTGCAGAATGTGCGGATTGTAGTCGGATTTCCAGGGATATGGATTGCCGCCATAGTAAATCCCGGGGTCGAGCTCCACCAAAAAGAGCGGTCCGCGCGGATAGATGTAATTTTTGAGAATCTCCGTCAGGCCGTTGAAATAGTGCTTGATGAAATTCTGCATGCGCGGATGCAGGCCAGACACCAGATTGAAGGAAGGCAGCTCATCCATGAGAGCGGTCTTAGTCGGCTCACCTTCGGCATCCAGCGAGAGAATCTCCGGGTATTTGCTGAGGAATGGCGGCAGCCCACCGAAGTCGAGGCCATTGAAGACCAATGGGCCGGGGCGCAGAATCACCCGAAAGCCAAACTCGCGCGCCAACTCGATAAAGACGATCAGGTCCTTGGCCGGATCGGTGAATCCGGAGAAGTCGAACTCACGCTTGGTGTCCTCATGAAGAGCCCAGGGCACAGCCGTCGAGATCACTCGAAAACCAGCCCGCCTGATCCGCTCAAAACAGATGGACCAGTAGCGCTTGCTCACCCTAAAATAATGCAGTTCAACCGCATAGGGGTGAAACTCCTCTTTTCCGATCGTGAATCTGTGTCCAGTTACTGCAATCATGCGCCCATCACTCGGACCTTATCTAACATATTGAGAGTCCAAAGTCAATGAAATTGTGCCCCAGCAACTTCGTCGTCTAGGTTAACGCACTGTATATCATGGCCTTAGGAGGTCAAACAAAGATGGAATCAAACAGGATAACAAAGGCCCTCCTAGTCGGAGG
>JBDRQZ010000327.1:0-10985 GCA_043826025.1 bacterium
GCGAGAAAGCCCATCGTCGCACCGGAGAATACATAAGCACCATAGATTGTCGAGAACCAGTGCGGATCGAGCGACATGAACCAGTCAAACGACGCGAAGGTCGTGGTAATCGCAAACAGGATCATCCCCGGCGCGCTGATCCGACGCGCCCGCTTCACCAGATTCTCGCTGTGGCCCGAATCCTGAACATAGGAGACTCGCTGCAAGCGCCAGGCCAGCAGAGTCCAGACAGTGAAGTAGATGGCCGCGCGGATCAGGAAGAAGCCGGTATTAAGGTAAGGTCGTTTACCCTTCAACACCGGATCCACCGCCACGAGATCGGCATGCGTCCAGTGATAGAGATCATGCATTGCGAAAATGATCGGGATGAAAAAGAGCAGCATAAAGGGCAGCACCGACATCACGGTTTCCGACAGCCGCCGCACGACCACACTCCAGGTCGCGTTGACCAGGTGATGCAGCATCGTGAAGAACAGCCCGCCCAGCGCCACGGTGAACCAGAAACCGAAGGCGGCGATATAGGCCCACCAGAAGCGATGCGCATCGACAAACGCCCCGGCGACGCTGGCTGCCAGACAGACCAGACCGACCACCAGCGCAATCATGCCCCACCTGCCGGAATCGGTCAGCCGGTATGTCCTGGAGTCGTACTGCATCTAATTGCCCCCCTGCTTAACTTTGTCTCGCAGTTCAACCGGCACATCATCCAGCTTGGCGTTCTGACTGCGCTGCAGCGCCCGGACATAGGCGACAATCGCCCAGCGGTCCTCCGGCGGAATCTGATGCGCGTACGCCGGCATGTTGCGCACACCATGCGTAATAACATCGAAGATGTAGCCATCGTCGAAGGCGCGAATGCGATCCTGATGGAAATCGGGCGGCGGCAGATAGCCGCGCTGCACCATGATACCCCTGCCATCGCCAATCTTGCTGTGGCAGGGACTGCAATAGATGTCGAAACGTTCCTGCCCGCGCTTCAAGCTCGCAAGCGTGATTTCCGTCGGGTTTTTCTTAACCCAGTTGCTGTCCTCCAGAGGCCCAAAGTGGCCGCGATAGAAAGCATCATCTGCGAAAAGCTCGCCCCGCGCCACAGTACCGGGAACCGGTTCGCGCATCGAGGCGCCATCCTCAAACAGCTTGCTCTCCGCCTGCGGCTCATAGCGCGGCTGCTGATCCATGTCGGGATTGAGGTGGATCGGCGGATTTTCCGATGGTGTCCCCTGACAACCGATCCCAAGAAGTAGTATGGCAAATAAGCTTGCCAGCGCGGCGGCGACATGATAGAAGCGCCTAATCATGGCTCGTAGATCACCTCCACCTCAGTGCCGCCAATACTTTCGAGAAACTGTCTCGTCCGCTCCGGGTCGAACTTCGGATCCTCACACTCGACACTGACCATGAAGCCATCATTGGAGACCCGCGCGAACTGCTCTGAGTAGAACAGCGGGTGATGCGGTCGCGGCAGCCGATTGAGGTGGAACATACCGAAGAAAGCCGCAAAGGCGCTGCAAAGAATAGTCAACGCAAACGCAATCGGCGTGTACGCCTGATATGCGAAGTAGGGCTTGCCCGAAATCACCAATGGATAGTCGACCGTCGTCATCCACCACATCATCAGCACCGCCAGCCCTAGCGCCACAATGGCCGCTCCGCCGACGATAAATCCCAGCGGTGAGCGTTTCAGTCCCATCGCCTCATCCATACCATGAATCGGAAATGGTGAATGACAGTCGTATTTCGTGTAGCCGGCCTCTCGCATCATGTTCGCGGCCGCCAGTAAGGCGCCCGGATGCTCAAACGCGGCCAGTACCGCCAGCGCTTTCTTCTCGCCGCCGCTCATGACTTGCTCTCCGCTGGCGATGCCTGATGATGGTAATGCGGGTCAGCCTGAGGCAGCACTCCCTTGACTTCCGAAATCGCAATGATCGGCAGAAAGCGCATGAACAACAGGAAGAGGGTGAAGAACAACCCGAAGGACCCGACGAAGATCGAGATATCCCAGAAGGTGGGTACATAATAGTCCCAACTTGAAGGCAAATAGTCGCGGTGCAGGGTCATCACGATGACGAAGCGCTCAAACCACATACCGACATTGATCAGAATCGACACCACAAACATCACCGGGATACTGGTGCGCAGCTTCTTGAACCAGAACAACTGCGGCACCAGCACGTTGCAACTCACCATGATCCAGTAGGCCCAACCGAACGGCCCTGTGGCGCGGTTGGTGAAGGCAAACTGCTCGTAGAGATTGCCGGAATACCAGGAGATGAACATCTCGGTCGCGTAAGCATAACCGACCATCATCCCGGTCACCATGATGATCTTATTCATCAACTCCAGGTGACGCATCGTGATGTAGTTGTAGAGATTGAAGGCCCGCCGCGCGATGATCGCCAGGGTCATCACCATCGCAAAGCCGGAGAAAATCGCCCCGGCGACAAAGTATGGCGGGAAGATCGTCGTATGCCAGCCCGGCAATACGCTGGTGGCAAAGTCGGTCGCGACAATACTGTGCACCGAGAGCACCAGCGGTGTCGAGATCCCGGCGAGCACCAGGTAAGCAAGTTCATAGTGTTTCCACTGCCGGTTACCGCCACGCCAGCCGAGCGACAAAATCCCGAAGATCATCCTTCTGATTTTCTGTTTGGCGCGGTCGCGGAAAGTCGCCAGATCGGGCACTAAGCCGACAAACCAGAACAGGGCCGAGCAGGTGAAGTAGGTGCCGACCGCGAAGGTGTCCCACAACAACGGGCTGCGGAAGTTCGGCCACATGCCCATCTGATTGGGCAGCGGCAGGGTGAAATAAATAACCCAGATGCGGCCAACGTGGATTGCCGGGAACATCAGAGCGCAGATCACCGCGAATAGTGTCATTGCTTCGGCAAAACGATTAATCGAGGTCCGCCAACGTTGCCGGAACATGAAGAGAATCGCGGAGATCAGCGTACCGGCATGACCGATACCGACCCAGAAGACGAAGTTGACAATCGCCCAACCCCAGGCCACCGGGATATTAAGACCCCAGATGCCGGTGCCTTCCCAAATCAAATAGCCAACCGAGCCGACCAGCAAGAGCAGCACACTAAACGCCGCCGCAAACAGCAGCTTCCACATCGCAGGCGTGGAGCGCTCGGCAATCGAGGCAATATCGTCACTGACCTGGGCAAAACTTGGATTGCCGGCGATCAGATGCTCTTGTCCTGAGCTGCTCACTGCTCTACTCTTCCTCGCTCACTAACCTTGCGACTCGCGTTTCGCCAATTCCGGATGCGGATTGCGAATCCGCGCCAGATATGACGTGCGTGGTTTGACATTCAGTTCTTTGAGCATCTCATAATTGCGGTTACTCTGCTTCTGCTTGACAACGTTGCTCTGCTGATCGCGAATATTGCCGAAGCTGATCGCTCCGACCGGACAAGCCTGCTGGCAGGCAGTGGTGATGTCACCATCGCGTATTTCGCGCTCCTCATGCTTGGCGGTTTGCCGCGCGCGATTGATCCGCTGCACGCAGTAAGTACACTTTTCCATTACGCCGCGCGAGCGCACGGTGACATCGGGATTGTTGGCCATCTTCAGACTCTCCGGCGTTGCGCCGGTATAGTTGAAGAAATTAAACCGCCGCACCTTGTAAGGGCAGTTGTTCGAACAATAGCGGGTGCCAATGCAACGGTTGTAGACCATCACATTGAGGCCTTCCTTGTCATGCACGGTCGCGGCTACCGGGCAGACCTGCTCGCAGGGCGCATTCTCGCAATGCTGGCAGGCTACCGGCTGCTGGATTATTTCCGGGGATTCCGAATCGCCGGCAAAATAGCGATCCATTCGCAGCCAGTGCATTTCGCGGCCATTGCGCACCTGCTCCTTGCCGATAATCGGGACATTGTTCTCGCTTTGACAGGCCAGCACACACGCGTTACAACCGGTGCAGGTGTTAAGGTCAATCGTCATCCCCCACTGATAACCCTGATCATAGCTGTGCTCATTCCAAAGCGACTTGAGCTCCCCTTCCTCAACGGTCTCAGCTTTCTCGACAAACTCCGGATCGCTGCGATACTCATCGAGCGTCGCCTCACGGATCAGTGGTCTGCCCTCCATGCTGTTGTGATCCTGAGTATTGGCAATCGGATAGGTGCTGCCTAGAGCAGTGAGGCTGGCCGCAGCGGTTCCCAGCCAGGCGCCGTCAGTCATCAGATTGTAGGTATTGGCGCCAACCCCGTCGGCGATCCGTCCCGCCTGGCCGCGGCCATAGCCGAGTTCCAGCGCCACGATATCGTCGGCCAGCCCGGGCAGTACCCAAACCGGCAACTGCAATGCACGACCCTCAACGACGATCTCAATCAGATCTTCCTTGGCGACACCGAGCCGCTTAGCGGTGTCGGGACTAAACAGCGCCACATTATCCCAGGCGACCTTCGTGATTGGATCGGGCAATTCCTGAAGCCAGCCGACATTTCCGAAACGGCCATCGAAAAGCTTGGCTGAAGGATAGAATTCGACGGTCAGTCCCTCATCAACACTTGTGCCATTCTCCGTTGCGCGCCAAGCTGACGCTATCTGATCAGGCTTAAGCTCGAATGCTAATGACTTGACCGGACTATCCTTCAAGAGCCCATCATGCAGCACTCGACGCCAACTCTTTTCATAATCAAGCGCAGGCAGGTACTCTCGCCAGCTCTCGCGCACGAGATCATAGCCGCGCAGGTCTTCTCCGGTCGCCAGGAGCGCCAGCAGCTCGACATCGCTGTGACCGCCATAAAGCGGCTCGATTAGCGGCTGAATGATACTGAGCGCACCTTCAACTGAGCGCGCATCGCCCCAGCTTTCGAGGAAATGGGTCTGCGGCAAATGCCAGTTCGCTTTGCTCGAGGTCTCATCGACCAGCGGGCTTAGATGCACCACCTGGTCGACATGGGTCAGCGCCGTAGCGAATTCAAGATCCACCGGTGCGTTGTAGACCGGATTGCCGCCGACGATCATCAGAGTCTCGATTTCACCGGCCAGGAGGCGTGCGACCAGATCCGCAAACGCCTTGCGGTCCGGGATCGCGGTATCCAGCAAGGGCAGATAGTCAACCGTTTTGCCGACCGCGCCCAGCATCTCATTGATCGCTGCGACCAGCGCGTGGACCTCGGGCGGTTGACGTCGTCCCGCCAATACCAGCGCCGCACTCCCCGCCCGAATCAGATCGGAGGTCACCACCTGCAGCCACTTCTTGTCGACGCAATGGTCCTTATATTTGGTCAGACTGTCGACGACCGGCAACTCCACACCCTGAGCTTGCAGTTCGAGTGCAACTGCTGCGGCAAACTCCGGGATGATGCTTGATTTGAGCCGATAGCGATGGTCCGCCATCGCGCCGGTGGTGGAGTAAATGCTCTCCACCATGTAGAGCCGGTTCATCGAGTCATGTTCATCCTTGAGATCGCGCCCCGCCGCAAAACCGCGTGCATTGACGACATTGTCGCTGTCACACTGCAGGAAATCGGCGTCGAGCGAAAGAATGATGTCTGCCTGGTCGAAGTGATAAACCGGCCGGCGCTTGTTGCCCGTCGCCAATTCCGTACCGGCATAGATGTTCTCATCACACACCGGCTCATAGGCCACCCAGGTCGCCGACGGGAACTTTTGCAGGAAACTCTGGCGCAGCCTATATAATGTGGGCGAGGCGAAAGACTCGGAGATCACTGCCAGCTTCGCGCCGCCGTCGGCAGCATGTTTCTCCGCCTGCCCGCGCCAGAATTCAACAAACTCAGTCCACTTGGCTTCCACATTGTCGTGCAGCACCCGCTGCGAACGGTCGGGATCGTATAGCCCCAGAATCGCCGCCTGCATATAGAGATTGCTGCCGCCCAACGATGCGGGATGCAGCTTGTTGCCTTCAATCTTGGTGGGACGACCCTCATGGCTCTCGACCACCACACCATAGGCCCGATCAGCCAGCGGCATCGTGGTCGCGTAGTATTTTGGCACCCCCGGCACCACTGTTTCCGGTGCGGTAACATAAGGTAATATCTTCTGCACCGGCTTGCGACATCCGGCCAGACCGGCCAGTCCCAGCGAGGCGCCCATCAATCCGAGGAAATGCCGCCGCGAGAGCGGGTTCTTCAGCTCGCTCGCGCCTTCGGGGAATTCCCGCTCCAGCCAGTCACGCACTTCGGGATCGTCCGCCAACTGCTCCAGGCTACGCCAATACTCGCGGCCCTTGAGCGGAGCGCTCTTTCTCTTGTTATTATCACTCATCGATGACATCCCGAACAGTCTACCGGAGGATTGATCTGCTTCTCCGCTTTGACCCGTTTCGCGAATTCTGCCTGATCGGCAGGTGGCGTCCAGCCCATATTGGTCAGCTCCGAATGCGGCCGTAAATGCTGGTCCGGGTCGCGATGACACTCCAGACACCATGACATCGACAGCGGCTTAGCCTGCTGTACCACTTCCATATTGTCCACCCGGCCATGACAACTCGCGCAGCCGACTCCCGCGCGCAGGTGCGCTGCATGATCGAAGTAGGCATAGTTGGGCAGCATGTGCACTCGCACCCACTCGATTGGTCGGCCGGTCGACCAGCTCTCACGCACCGGAAGCAGTTTCTCATTATCAGTACCGATCAGCTTGTGACAGTTCATGCAGGTTTGAGTGGGTGGCACATTTGCAGTCGCTGAGACCTCGACGAAGTTGTGGCAGTAGCGACAGTCGATGCCCAGATCGCCGGCGTGCAGCTTGTGGCTGTACTTCACCGGCTGCTGCGGCCGATAGCCGACATCGGTGAACTTGGGTGAACCATAATACCAGAAGAAACCGACCGCCAGCACCGCGATCAATCCCGCGCCGGCAATCGTTACCAAGGGGAGCTTATTTGTCCACTGAGGAAATATCTGGGCCAAAGCTATCCCTCTGACACCCTAAAACGGCAGGTCGAACACCCACCCACAGTTACTTGTCAATCCTTGTCGCCCCACCCAATAGCTCGTAATGGGCGCGAAAATATATCAATGTCTCCACAGTGTCAAGATAAAAGGCCACAAACTGTACCAATGGGGTCCCCATTGTGTCTTGACTTTTTTCTCGCACCGGTAACGACACGCTTAGAATGGCCAGGCAGTGAAAGGCGCCGCAAGTCGGTCTATAATCAGGGCCAGCAACAGGATCAGCAGATAGACTATTGAGAATCCAAAGAAACTGCGAATCAGATTGGTGGTCGGATTTCGGCGCATACGCCACGCGAGTTGCAGGAACCGGCCGCCCAATGCAGCCGCCGAAGCCGCGTAAAGCCAGCCCGCGCCCAACACCAGCGGCAGGAGACTCGCCACGAAGAGCATAACTGAATAGCTGAGAATCTGCCGCAGTGCCGCCGCATCGCCTTTGATCGTCGGCAACATTGGGTAGTCAACCCGCCGATAGTCTTCCTTGCACAATATCGCCAGCGACCAGAAATGTGGCGGTGTCCAGAGAAAGACAATCAGGAAAATCGTCCAGGGGGGGAGTGAAAACTGCCCGGTCGCCGCCGCCCAGGCGCCCACCGGCGCCATCGCCCCCGCTGCGCCGCCGATCACGATATTCAGATATGTGGTTGGTTTGAGCCAAAGAGTATAGAGCAGAGCATAGAACAGAATCGTCGCCAGACTCAGTGCCGCGGTCAGCCAGTTAAAGACAATTCCAAAGAGCAGCACACCGGCTACACCAATTGCCAGCGCAAATGCCAGCGCTTTGCCCGGACTGAGGGCGCCGACCGGCAACGGTCGTCGCCGCTGCGTGCGGCTCATCTGCGCGTCGATATCGCGCTCGAAATACTGATTGAGCGCATTGGCGCAGCCGCCGGTCAGGTACAGTCCCAGCAGCACCAGCAGGAAATCAAGCGGCCGCTGCAGCATGCTGCCCTCCCAAACCAGGGCCGCCGCCCCGGTGAGCAACACCAGCAGCATGATCGTCGGTTTGGTAAGTTTGAGGTACTGACGCGGAGAGAAGCTGACCGCTCGTTCGCGCTTCCCTACCGGACTAAATGTTTCAGTCACCGACCTTTCCAAGACAGCCTGCTCCAGCTTCAAAGTTCAGTAATATACGCGCCCTCGCCGCCCGCCGATAACAGAATCGCCCCAATTCGAGATGATCGGACTTTTTTTGAGTCAACGCAGCAGATTTCGATTTGTAGAAGAGCTAGTAGTCCCCTAACTTGATAAGTGTGGGGCGGGAACGCCTGGAACTGAGGAGATAAGATAATGCGAAAATCAGGACTTATGCTGTCCATCATGCTGCTCTGTGCGGCGCCTTCGTTGTTTGCCGGCATTTCAGTGCGCACCGGCCTCTTGCTGCCGCAGGGAGATTTCAAAGATTACGCTGGAAAAGCCTGGAGCGCTGAGATCGTCGCCGACGTCAGTCCTTTTTCGGTGCCCTTTCTCTCGGTACCGGTGATGGTCAATGTCGCCGGATTCGGCGAAAAGCAAACCGACTGGCTCGGTGCGCCGGAGACCGGCCCGGCGACCTTCGCGCAGACTTCCAGCCTGACCTTGACCGGGGGCGGCGTTGGACTCAAGCTCGAACCTGCGATTCCCGGAATTAAGCCCTTTGTCGAGGTCTTTGGCAGGCTGGCCTCAATCGAGCAGGATTATCACAGCGGCATACCTGATGCGGGCAACAAGATCGAGTCGAAGACAAAATTCGGGTATCAAATCGACGGTGGTCTCAAATATTCACTGGTCCCGACCGCCTCGCTGCTGGTCGGCGCCAGCTATGTGACTTTCCTCAAAGCGAGTTTGATCGCCGAGGAGCAGACAGCGGAAATCGACGCGACCATGATCGGCGTTTTCGTCGGCATCTCATTCAGCGTTGGCTGGTAGGAGGAATTCTCAATGCGTTTGTTAAGTCTGGGATTAATTACGTCATTTCTCTGTTTGGCACTGCTTGTCTGTTCCGACAAAACCGAGCAGCGCTCCGCACCCGGAACGGAAACGGAAACACAAACTGCCGAGGCAACCCCCGATCAGTCCGATTCCGAGTCGGTGACCGCGCCGCCGGTCGCAATGACCCAATTCGTGCTCGATCCGCAATCCGGGACGATCTTCAAGCTCAATCTGGCTACCGACAGTATCGCCGCTTCGTATCAAGCCGAAGCGGGCTTGAGCTGCATCGCGTTCGATTACATGGGCCGCAAACTTTACAAGGGCTTCGCCGGCGCAAGTCCTGGGCTTGAAATCTACGACACCAAAGAAGAGCAGACGATCAAGCGGATAGATTTCCCCGAGCCGGTGACAGCGATGCTCTTCGATCCGCTGAAGCGACATCTCTATATTGTCAGCGAGGACTCCACCAGATTCAAGGATTTCAACTGCGATTCGCTTGGCATGGAGCAGGATTTCCCCCTGCATGTCGTCGATAAGGGGTTTATTGGGCCAACCACTCTCCAACCGGGTCCGGCCGGCAAAGTGATCACCGCCAATGGTGATCGCTGTGCGGTGACCCAGGTATTCACACAAAACGCCTTCATGTATCAGACGATCACCAACCACCTCGCCCGACGACTGGATTGTGCGGTGTTTAGCTGGGATGGCAATTCCTCGTATAGCTGCGACACGAAGGCCGGGGCGATTTACAAGGTCCAGTTTGGCTCGGGCGAGATGCAGGCACAGAAAGATAAACTCGATCGTCCCCGCTCGGTGCAGATCGAGGTCAACAGCAACACTGTGGTGGTGGTGGTCGGCGACAACGAGGTCCTGATGCTTAACCCCGACACCTTTGTCGAGACCGGTCGCATCAATCTCGCTGAGTATGGCGATGAAATCCTGAGTGTGGAGATTCCCCCCAAGGCGAATTTTGCCGAGGTGCTGATGGACTATAAAGGTGTCACCCGCTGGCTCCGTTTCGATGTCCGCACCTGGGAGAACACCCGCATGATTGAGTTGATTTGATGTTCGTAGGTCCGAACCCCCGCTTGCCCTGAAATCAGTCCAGGGTGGTTCGGACTCCTCATAGGTCAGGAGCCCCGTGCTCCTGACGATGTGGGTGCGCGGCAGAGGTCCACGCTTGTCCCGTGCTCGACACAGAATCTGTCAATCGGAAGTCGACATTCTGCAAAGTGTCGCCCTGGCGTAGGCCAGGGCCCACGAAGGTTCCGGGAGCAGTGCCTGATTCCTCATGCAGACAGCATAACCGCATGTCAGATAATCACCGCGCTTCTGGGCACTTCGTTGATTGCGGCCTGCGCCGCAATGACAAAACGCGGTATCAGGTGCTTCCAAATCTGCACCCCACCCAGAGGCAAGGTATCGGGTCGGCATTAGATCCCACCTGACGCTGCGACGCTTATGCATCTTTGCTCTAGGTAGGATACAGAATCTGCTGTGCGCGCGATCCCCATTGACAATCCCCGAAATCGCGCTATCCTGATGGCAGAGCTACTACTGGAGGATTCGTGCGTATCCATTATCTCCTGCGCATCAGCCGCGCCGCTATGTTCCTGCTTCTGCTGTCTGCCGCCACGGTCCATGCAGATGAGATTCTCTTCTGGGATGACTTCAAGAGCGGTAGCGCTGACAACTGGGAGCTGGTTTACGGCTACGAATACGAGGTTGCCGACGAGGCGCTCTGCCTTCTGACCAGTTGAGTGCCTTGAGGGTTTGGCACCCGTTTGCGGACAGTTAGTCCGCTCGAATTCGACGCCGGTTTTGAGTTGTCCGCTAAATGCTTCCTCGCCGATAACGAGGGCGTGGGGATCGAACGCCGGCTACAGTGGTACTGCGATGATGCCAATGTCCTGCTGTTCAGATATGATCAGACAATCTCGCAGCTAGTCTGCATCTGTGTGATCGGCGAGCAGTGGGTTTTCAATGAATCATATCCGATTGACTCCAGCGAATGGCGCGGCGAGGATGGCCTCTGGCACACACTCAGCATTCGCATTGAAGGTGACAACCTTACCGCCACACGCGATGGCGAAACGATTTTCGAGCATTCCGATTCACTCTTGCCCTATATGCTGAGAAGCGGCT
>JBDRQZ010000328.1:0-2793 GCA_043826025.1 bacterium
ATGTTTCCTGTAGTAGAGCCCTCCTCTGCCGGCGTGGATGTAGGTCCCTCGCGCGCCAATCCCAACGCGAGCACCCTTGATGCCGCCCGAGAGCCCGAATCCACTTTTCGACAGGTTCAGACGAACCGGGCCTGAGCGAAACGCTTTCCTAAGATAAAGTCCCACTTGATAGCCTCTTGACTTATGCTAGCAGCGAAGCGTCCGTTTTTGTGCTTCTAGATCCGCACCTTTCTCGCCCTCTCTCCAACTGGTAACCCACCCGCAAGGGTGGAAGATACTCCGCACATGATTTGCCCCATTGTCTTGCGTGCTCGTGTCATTCGACAACCACATCCAATATAGCAACCTTATGCAGCCAAGGCAATCGCTATCACCTACAACACCGCCATGACGGTGTTGCTGGGTTCGCTGGCACCGGCTTTGTTAATAGCAATAACGCGGTACTCCCATTCCTTGCCGCGCTCCTGAGATTCAAGCGTGATCTCGCTGACCAATGCGGTGCCGACATCGAGCCAGGACCCATCGGGACGGCCACGACATTCTTCCCTCTTGCTTTTTCCAGATCATTCTAACAAAGACAGAATAGCAGCCGTTCGGGGGAGGTCAAGGGGGATTTTCTGGGGGAGTTGGCGCTCTTCTGTACCCCACCCAGAGCCGTCAGGCGTCGGGTGGGATCTTTAAACTCCCCACCTGACGTCTCGCCTCACGGAGGCTCGACTCTAGGTGGGCTACCGGTTCATGTTCCTGGCAGCGATCCCAATTGCTTGCAACAAAACGCACTGCTTCCGGAGACTTCGTGGGTTCTGGCTCCCGACGAAACTCGGGGGCAGGCTGCGCCAGAACGACAAATCAAGATTAGCCGCGCATGTTGAGAATTTAGCTGCTCTTGAACTCGGAGACGAGGCCCTGGATCGAGGCTTTGGCGTCGCCGAAGAGCATGCGGGTGTTGTCATTGAAGAAAAGCGGGTTGCCGACTCCGGCGAAACCGGCGGCCATCGAGCGTTTGAGCACAAACACCGTGCGGCATTTGTCGACATCGATGATCGGCATGCCATAAATCGGGCTGTCCTCATCGGTGCGCGCCGCGGGGTTAACCACGTCATTCGCGCCGATCACAATACCGACATCGATAGTGTCGATGATTGGATTGATCTCCGCCATCTCATGCAGTTGGTCGTAACTGACATTGGCTTCTGCCAGCAACACATTCATGTGCCCCGGCATGCGTCCCGCCACCGGGTGGATCGCATACTTGACCTCAGCGCCGTTGGCCTCGAGCAGTTCGCCCAACTCCCGCACCACATGCTGCGCCTGCGCCACCGCCATGCCATAACCGGGCACAAAGACCACCGAACTGGCGGCTTCGAGGATCAAGTAAGCGTCCGCAACATTGATCGGCTTGACGATACCTTCAACGCCTTTCGACTGCTTGGTGGTCGCGCCGAACCCGGAGAAAAGCACATTCGCCAGCGAGCGATTCATCGCCTTGCACATGATGTTGGTGAGAATGATGCCACTCGCGCCGACCAGCGCCCCGGCGACAATCAAGACATTGTTAAGCACGACAAATCCGGCGGCGCAAGCGGCCAGACCGGAGTAGCTGTTCAGAAGCGAAATCACCACCGGCATGTCGGCGCCACCGATTGGGATCACCGCCATGACCCCGAGGATCAGGGAGATACCGGCGATGATGATGAAAATCAGGTATGAGTCAGCCGGCGCCATCACAAAGAGCACTCCCAGAGCAATCACCGCCAGGACCAACAGGATATTGACAATCTGCTGGCCGGGGAACAGATATGGCTTCCCCGGCATGATTTCACTGAGCTTGCCAAAAGCGATCAGGCTGCCGGAGAAAGTCACGCCACCGATCAGCACCGTGAGCACGATGGTGATATTGGAAAAATCGCTGCCGACCGGATCGGCATGATAGGCCGCCCAACCGACCAGAAGGCTCGCGATACCGCCGAAACCATTAAAGAGCGCCACCATCTCCGGCATTTGCGTCATCGCGACAACACGCGCGGCAATGGCGCCGATAGCCGCGCCGATAATGATCCCGATGATGATATACTCGTAGGAGACAACCTCCTTGACAAAGAGGGTCATCACCACTGCCAGGAACATTCCCAGGGCCGAGATGAAGTTGCCGCGCCGCGCGGTGTCCGGCCTGGAGAGCATCTTGAGGCCGAAAATAAAGAGCGCGGCGGAGATGATATAGACGAGGTTGATTACCAGATTCATGACTTGGGTTTGACCTCGTCAGTTTTCTTCTTCTTGAACATCCCCAGCATCCGGTCGGTGACCAGGTAGCCACCGACGACATTGATGGTCGCGAAGGCTACCGCAGCGGTGCCGAGGATGATGGTAATCGTGCTGTGGCCGGAACCGGCGGAGATCAACGCGCCGACCAGGGTGATTCCGGAGATTGCATTGGAGCCCGACATGAGCGGCGTGTGCAGAGTCGAGGGCACTTTGGAGATCACCTCGAAACCGAGAAGGATCGAAAGCATCAGCAAGAATGCCAGAAATATCAGGGTTGCCGGATCCATAGTCGCTCCTCTTACTCGCTCAGCCGTTCACGCAGCATCTGGTTGCGGACCTTGCCCTCATGGACGATGAGGGCGCCATCGATAATCGGATCCTCAAGATCGAGCTTGAATGTCTTTGCTTCTTTGTCCCAATAATCCTCAAAGATGCCGCGCAGATTAGCGGAATACATCTGACTGGCGTCAATCGCTACGCGACCGGGAAGATTGCCGAGGCCGATCACGGTGACACCCTCGAAGTTGA
>JBDRQZ010000329.1:0-3958 GCA_043826025.1 bacterium
GGTCGAGCGTGCTCGACCCGCGGGCGCAGCGCGGCGCCCCGTCGACCTGATCGAGGACTGCGCCCCTACATCCTGTGCGCGGCAGATGCCCACATCTGCCGCACGAACATCGCGCGTTCGTAGGTCGGGTTCCGAATCGCGAGTAGTACGAGCGAGAAGAAACCCGACAATTCATCTGAAACCAGACAGCCGATCTGAATAGTCATAGATATTAGAGGTAATGAGCAGAGGATTTCAATGGAGGTACTGCCGGTTTGATAGAGGTTAACAATCTGGTGCGACGCTTCGGCGATTTGGCCGCCGTCGATGACTTGAGTTTCCGGGTGGCCGATGGTGAGGTCTTTGGTTTTCTCGGGCCGAATGGCGCCGGCAAGACCACTACAGTCAAGGTAATTGTCGGGATGATCGCGCCCACTTCGGGCGAAGTCAGGCTCAACGGTCTGACCCTGCTGGAGAATGAGCTTGAGGTTAAACGCCAGATCGGCTATGTGCCGGAATCCTGTGCTCTCTATGAAAATCTCACCGGCCGGGAGCATCTGGAAATGATTTGCGAGCTTCAGCATCTGCCGCCTGACAAAATCGATGCCCGCATCAACCGGCTGCTGGAATTGATCGATCTGAAGAAAGCCGCCGGGCAGCGGATCATCGCCTACTCCAAGGGCATGAAACAGAAGCTCCTGCTTGCCGGAGCACTGATTCACAATCCAAAACTGTTGATCCTCGATGAGCCCTTCTCCGGTCTCGATGCCAACGCGCAGTCGGTGTTCAAAGAATTGATTCGTGAATTCGTGCGCGATGGCCGGATTGTGATTTTCTGCTCGCATATTCTCGAAGTGGTCGAGCGGGTTTGCACGCGGCTCCTGATTATCGATCGTGGTCAGAAGCTCGCTGAAGGTACAACGTCCGATATTATCGCAGCTCACAATGTGAAGTCGCTTGGTGAAGCATTCAACGCGCTCACCGGCGCCACCGATATCGACAATCAGGCGCATGACATTCTTGACGCGCTCAACGGTGAAAGAGACTGATGGAAATCGGAAGCGGTAACGTTGACCGTCGCCAGATGTGGGCACTGATCCGTGCCGGATTCAAGACCGATATGCGCGGCGCCAAAAACCCCCTTGGCAGTATGGGCAAGAGCAAGGGGGGATTCCCGCCGCTCCTGGGCGTGACACTTTTCTATCTGTTAATCGGGATTCTGATGGCGGTATTCCTGGTGGTCGGCCGCGAGAACTTCTTTGCCTCTGCTCTGATTGTCAACGCCTCGCTAATGACGTTTATTGCAATCTCCATTCTGATGGAGTTTTCAAACATCATTCTGACCCCCGACGACTGGCAGATTGTCGCTCCTCTGCCGGTAAACTCAAAGACCTTCTTTTGCGCGAAGTTCGTCAATCTGCTGATCTATGTCGGCATCCTCGGGGTCGCGGTGGCACTGCCCTGTACGATTGCCTATGCGGCGGTCAGCGGGAACGTGCTGGCGGGGCTCGTGGTGTTGCTGTCGCTGCTCACCAACGCGCTGACGACTGCGACCTTCTTTATCATCGTTTACACATTGATGCTCCATGTCGCCGACCGCGAGCGCATGAACTCGGTGTTGGGCTATCTGCAGCTCGTGCTGATTTTCGCATTCTATTTCATGATGATGGTGATGCCGCGCCAGATTGGCAACTTCACCCAGGCGATCGCCGAAGTTGACATCTGGTGGTTGCCTCTGACACCACCCGGCTGGTTTGCCTCGCTGCCGGCACTTCTGGTGCAGCCGTTCGACATGGTCCGGTATGTTGGCACCGGCATCGGACTGGCGGTACTCACTGGCTGTGTTTTCACCGTGCTCGGGAAACTATCACTCAGCTACGCCGCCAGTTTGCAACACACGACTGGCGCCAAACCTGAGCAGCATGACCTCGTGCGCACCGAGTCGCACTCAAAGCGCGGGCGCTGGCAGCCGCCTGAGTTCCGTGTGATCTCGCGGCTCGTCAAGGCACAATTCAAACATGACAACCGCTTCAAAATGACGGTACTCGCCGCCATCCCGCTTTCGGTCATGTATCTCTACCTCGGACTCTCGAAGGGCCGAGCGCTGCTCGATCCCTTTGTCGAACACACCGCCGACTCTCCCGAGGGGGCGTTTCTGATTTATATCGCCGTGGCGCTCCTGCCGCTCTTGGTGTTGAGCGGGATCACCATGAGCAGTTCCTGGCAGGCTGCCTGGGTCTTTCTCACCTCACCAACCGACCGGGTGCGTTTGGTCAGAGCGGGCAAACGCTACGCCCTGCTTTATTTCGCGCTCCCCTTCCTGGCGATTATCTTTGGGGTGCAGGTCTATTTCTTTGGAAACGCTCTGCACGCGCTGCTACACAGTATCACGCTCTATCTCATCAGCCTCATCGGTGTCACGCTGATGATCACTTTCACCGGCAGGTTGCCATTCTCGATGCCGCCGCGCAAGGGACAGCGTACCGCCACATTTATGTTCGGCTGGCTGGGACCGTTTGTCCTGGTGATTCCACCGATGGTGATAATCGGCAGGTTTGGCTATGGCGGTTGGATGACCTATCTAATAGTTCTGGCTGTACTCCTGGCAATCAACATTGGCATGATGGCTGTCGAGAGAACCGTTCTCAAAAAGCGTGTCACCGGCTATGAGATGTCGGACGAGGAGTAGTGACGGCAGAAGTTGGCTCCTGCCGCCCTCAACTCAGAACCTGACCACCACGCCAACATGCAGCTTCACCATGTCGGTCTTTGACTCGATCGTGTCAAAGGCGACCTTGCCGTTCGACCGACGGATCGATCCCTCTTTGAGGTATTCCGCCTCTCCACCCCAGATATAGCGCGCGCCGGCGTCGAGCAGGAGCTGCAGCGGCTTCTTGCCATCCTGGCCGCCTCTTTGTGTGTAGACCGGCACCATCACGCCACCGCCGATGCCGGTGGCAAAGGCAACATCATCCTGGTTGGTCGAACTGGCGATCTCATCGTCGAGGAAATCGGCGTCGGTGATCCTGGTCTCGGTATAGAGATAGTTGAAACCGAGCATACCGTCGACATAAGGCCGAATCGGTCCGCGCGGCGTGCGCAGCCGCAGCACCAGGAATCCCTGCGCAATGTTGTTCTGCGTTTCAACCCGGACGGTGACATCGGGGATGGTGGTCGAGAACGGCTCGCGACGACTCTCGATACCGTAGTTCATCCAACTGAACTCGAATCCGAGCGCGACCGGGCTCCTTTCGGGCGAGAAAAAGAACTGCCCGCCCAAGCCATAGGAGTTGCGGTCGATGTGATCATCAAGCTCTCCCTGTGGGAAACCAGTGTTGAAATGCAGCCCCCCGGCGAAGTTCGTTCTCGCCAATCCCGTCGCAGAGAAGATTGCGACCATGATGGCTATTGTGGTTAGAACAAGCGTTGTCTTCGAAGTTGCTCTCATGACAATATCCTCCAGTATGACTTGTTGAAACATCAGCGTTGATGGGTCAGGCCATCAACTGCTCTCACATGACAGGATAATAGCAGAAGGCGTGCCAACTGATAAAGGCGCTGACGCTCAATACGTTAGCCGATGAGGTGTGCTATCACAATGTCAATAGCACAACTGGACGCACTGTTTCAGTGCGGGGGGATAGTTGCGGCGGTTCCTGCCTCTGGCCGCGTCAGCGGACAGAGGTGTGAACTGCTGCAAGGGCTGTCACGCGCTGCTACCTCAACGGCACATGCTTGCGCGAGTAATACTCCTTCTGGAACTGACGCGCCTTACCGCCCAGAATCAAAATCGCGATCAGGTTCGGGATCGCCATAAAGGCCAGCATGATATCGCCGAAGCCCCAAACCACCTCGAGCTTGAGAATCGCGCCCAGGAAGAGAAACACCAGAAAGATGTATTTGTAAGGCATCACCGCCTTACCGCCAAACAGGTACTGCGCCGAGCGGTCGCCATAGTAACTCCAGGAGATCATCGTCG
>JBDRQZ010000330.1:0-3958 GCA_043826025.1 bacterium
GAATGAACCGCCCGCAGAGTATCTGGGGCTGCCCTCGTTTGCGGAAGTCCAACACTCCAAGGCGAGATTCACCGAGATGTTCCACACGTTCTACCCGAACAATGATCCGCTGACGGCCAGGGGCCTATACCAGAAAACTCACACCCGCTATCTGATTCAAAACCCGCCGGGCAGCTATCTTTCGCAGGCAGAGTTGGATGAAGTCCACGAGCTCGAGTTTGCGCTCGACCAGCATCCTTACTACCAGAAACTCGGCGAGGTCAAGGCGCTGGAAACTATCAGATTCTCTTTAGCCACCCACCGGGGCTGCTACGGCGAGTGCAATTTCTGTGCGATAGCTGTTCATCAGGGACAAACAGTCAGGTGGAGATCAGAGCAGTCCGTTGTCAATGAGGCGAAGCGATTCAATGAGCATGCGCGTTTCAAGGGGATCATCACCGATGTCGGCGGACCCACGGCCAACATGTATGGGTTCGAGTGTCGCCGGAAACTCAGTAAGGGATGCTGTGAAAAGAAGCGCTGCCTCTACCCCGCCCTCTGTCCACAGATGAAACCGGACCACAGCCAACAGATGAGTTTGTTGAAGAAACTCGCGGCCGTTGCCGGGGTGAAGAAAGTCTATGTCGCCAGCGGGATCAGGTATGATCTGATTATCGGCGACAAGCGGTCTGGTCGAGCATATCTCAACCAGTTGGTGGGCAAGCACACCTCGGGGCAGTTGAAAGTTGCGCCTGAACATACCGACGACACCGTCCTGAGATTAATGGGCAAGCCGGACGCGACCGTCTTGGCGCAGTTCAATGACATGTTCAGAGAGGCGGTCGCGAACAGCGAGAAAGAGCAGTTCCTGACCTACTACTTGATCGCTGCTCACCCGGGCTGTTCCGCCGAGGAGATGAAAAAGCTGAAAGCTTACACCACGCAACATCTTCGCATCAACCCGGAGCAAGTTCAGATCTTCACGCCGCTCCCTTCGACCTACTCCGCACTGGCTTACTACACGGAGCAAGACCCCTTCACCGGCAAGCGGATATTCGTTGAAAAGGATATCAACCGCAAGAAGAGGCAAAAGGATATCCTGACTCGCAAACCGACGCAACGTAAGTCTAAAGCGCGCAGATCGCGACAGTGAGGGCGATCCGGGCGTCAGATCACATCTCAACTCTTCTCGAATGTTCACCAGCTTGTAGCCGACAAGCGGGAATTCCGGCGCGTTCTCAGCACCGTATGATTCGGGTTATGTTATAGTGTAGTTATGTAGTGGGGCGGGTTCGGTTCGGCCTCGGGGATATGTGGTTAACCGAAGCCGGTCCTGGGTGAGTGTCCTCGCTTTCGGCGGATAATCTGCGTAAGGAATCCGAAAAGAAGCCGAAATAGGGAGAGCTGAGAATGTCCTCCAGTAGCTCCCGGTCGTTGTTGGCGACAAAGTGCTCAAGGCAGGTCTCAACGATGTCACATGCAGCTTGACGTTTCGCTTCGCTAAGCTCGTAGATGCGCACCTGACTCTTGAGCAGCAGTTCAAACTGGCTCTGCTCCTGCGCGAATTCCGTGCATTCTCGAAAGTGGAGGAGCGCTTGCTCCGGCTCGCGCTCAAGTCGGCAGAGTTCGCCGGAGATAAATTCGGCCTCATAGTGAGTCCGTTTCGAGCGAGTGTGCTGTGCAAAACCTCTCAGTGCTTCCAGGTGTTGTCGCACCGGTTCGGTTTCCTTCAGACCGATCAACAACCGACAGATGCCGATAGTCGCCTTGGTCTGGTACTCAAGCGAACCGATCTCTCCGGCGAGTTCCAGGGCGGCCACGTACTGGCTCTTTGCCTGATGCCAGCGACCACTATAGAATTCGTACTCAGCCTGGCGGACCAGAGTTTCCGCCTCCAGTTCCTTGTCCCCGCTGCTCCGGGCGAACTCCATGACCTCATGATATTTGTCTTGCACCGCTTGCATTCTGCCGAGCAGAAGTTCGATGTCCGCGATATTACCTACTGTATAGTAATGAGGATGAGTCTCACCCAGCGCCTGGAATACTCGGTCGGCGGCTTCGAAGAGTTCCAGCGCTTCGCGAAACTGTCCGGAGTATGTCAGGATGTTTGCCAGGTTTCCGGCAGCATAGGAGGCGTTGCGGCGGTCGCCGAGTTCCACGTAGATCTCCCGAGCTCGACGCAGCAATGATTCAGCCTCAACATACTCTCCGAGCTCCTCGCTCAGAATCGCGAGGTTGTTGGCGGCTTTCGCTTCGGCTGCTTTGCCCAACTCACCAGCGCCCAATTCCAGACTGCGCTCGAAGGCGGCTTTCGCCTCTCCCAGTTCTCCGAGCCCCCAGGTCACCAAGCCCAACACATTGTTTGCATCCGCCTCGCGGCGCCTGTTGCTGGCCTCAATCGCGAGAACGATAGATTCGGCACTGACTTCTTTTGCCTCCTGCAGTCGACCGGAGCGACGCAGGAACTCACTCCTGATTATCAGGGTGTCGGCCATGACATCGGGGTCGCGATCATCTTGCTCATTCAGCAAACGCCTCAGGGTCTGGCTTAGCCGGGCAAACCTGGTCTGTTTCCAGAGCAGTCGAGCAAACTCGTTTGCCGCTCGACCATACTCATTAGAGTCTCCGCGGTGGCGCGCCAGACGCCGCCAATCTCGCAGGTGTGCGAAAGCTCGATTATAGTTACCTTCCAGTACTGCCGATTCTGAAGACTCCTGATAGTATTCCAGGATACGCTCAGCGTCAATCCTGCCGTCCTGGTCTCGGCGCATCAAGCCCGCGCAACAATCGAGGTAGCCTGCGGCATCGATAAGCGTCCCGAATCGTCTGGCTTGTTTGGCGGCTTCCAAGGCATAGTAAAACCCCTGCACTTCATCTTCGCCGTGCGCGAAGTGATGGGCCAATTCAAAGAGATTCTCAGGTCCATCAGCCGCGAGTAGCAACTGACCTACCCGGGAGTGTATGCTCCGACGGTCGAGCTCCGGGATGCAACTGTAGATAGCCTCGCGAGTCTGGCGTCTGGCAAAGTAGAAGTGCTCCTGATCCTCACTCTCCAGCAGATTGCCGTCGGTCAGATCTTGCGCCAACTCGGATTTTGTCGGTATCGCCTCATTTCGAAACAGCTTCAGCAACTGGGTCAGGGAGAATGTCTCCCCGATCACTGCCGCAAACTTCAAGACCCGGCGCTGAATCTCCGGGAGTTGATCGAATCGCGAGAGCTGCAGATCTTCGATTCTCTCAGCGAGCTTGATCTCTGACACCGCCTGCACGACTTCAAGTCGCTGCGGATCACTCAGGTGCGACAACGCGCCGGACGCGCGCAAGTGCTGCAAGCTCTCTGTCATGAAGAGCGGATTGCCGGCAGCGGCGGCCTCGATCAACGCCGCAAGCTCCGCCTCGCGACGTCCCTCAACCAGGTGCGAATCGATTAACGCTCTGACTTTGTCCGCGGGCAGTCCCGTCAGGTTGAGTTCTGTTGCCCCGTCGACCTCGGCGATGAGGCGCTCCGAGCTAATCAGCACTGCCAGCTTGCCGAAACGACAGCCGCCGGCCAGCAACCGTTTCAGCAGCGAGATTGAATAAGCATCTGCTACTTCGAGGTCGTCGAGGATCAGCAGCTCGTGACCTGCCGGTGCTGATTCGATCAGAGTTTTCAGGATCTCCGCAGTGAGATTGGCACGAAGCTCGGTGGAGAGATCGACCGTCCATTCGTTGTCGTCCAGTTGTACGCCCAGCAGGCATGCCAGCAGGGGCAGCCACCGTTGCTCAACGAGGTTCCGTTCAGCGAAATCTCCGAGTGCTTCCGAGTCGATCTCCTCCACCCGACTCAGATCATAGGCGGCGAGCAGCAACTGCGTGACCAGATGTCCCGGCTGATGCAAAACAGAACCTTCAGCGCTTGCATAGTAGTAGTTCTTGATTCGAGCCTCGCCGACAAAGCGCGAGCACAAAGCTGTCTTGCCGATGCCGGGCTCGCCGC
>JBDRQZ010000331.1:0-6041 GCA_043826025.1 bacterium
ATTTGATAAGAGCAACCTGATTGTTAATCCCCGTGACAGATACCTGTATAACAAGCAATGCGAATAGGATGGCGCTGCGATGACAGAAGAAGAATTCATGACGGAGCGAGTCGATCGACAGATTGCTTGGTACGACGGCAAGAGCAAGTCTCACAAACGATGGTACAATGTCCTCAGAGTCGCTGAGATATTCCTTGCGGCCGCGATCCCATTGCTTGTTGGGTGCGTGGTATCGGACTACCCTTTTGCTCAGATAGTAGTTGGCATATTAGGAGTATTGGTCGCCGTGATTGCTGGAGTTCTCGGACTATTCAATTTCCAAGAGAATTGGATAGAGTACCGCACAACCTGTGAGTCTTTGCGGCACGAGAAGTACTTGTTCTTAACACGCACGGAACCCTATAGACAAGAAGACCCGTTCTCCTTATTCGTGAGCAGGATAGAATCGCTCATCTCGGCAGAAAATTCAAAGTGGTCACAGCTAATACGATCCGCAAAAAAGGAGCAGAAGAATGGCTAAGAAAAGGGTGTTTATCAGCTTCGACTATGATAACGACCGGCACTACAAGAATCTCCTGGTTGCTTGGGACAAGAACGATCTCTTCGACTTTGGCTTTTACGACCAATCAGTCACGGTAGCCGTCAACAGCGACAACGCCGCTAGGATAAAGAGCGTTGTTTCTGCGCGCATTAGCGGTGCAACCTACTTCTTATGCATCGTTGGCGAGGAGACCCATAAGAGCGAGTGGATAGCATGGGAAATCGACAAGGCTGTTGCATTGAAGAAGAAGATAATCGCGGTGAAAACCGCCAAGAACAACACGACGCCGACAGGGCTTTATGGAGTCGGCGCCACCTGGGCACTCTCATGGACTTTTGAGAGCATCAAGGAGGCCCTCGATGAGGCATGACAACTGCCCTATCTGGTAGCCAATTCTCAAGATCAATTAAAGAGCCCGCTATCGAGTGCAGGTCGCGAAAATCGCGGGCAATAACTGATACCTGACCTTGCGTGCCGGACCTGTATGCCGGTTCTTGCGCCTAGTATGCCCGGTAGCTTCTGTCGACCTCGGCATGCCATTTTAGAAACACCTCTTTGAGTTCGGCGAGTTTATTAGAGTTCGTGCGGGCTGGCGGCATTGGGTGAACAAAAACCTCCGTCGTGCCAACGTCGAGCACCCCGCCGTGAACGTTTGCTTCGCGGAAAATCAGTAGCGGCAATTTTAAGCCGAACAGGATTCCCGCCTCCAGTTGATTCCAAGGCGTGGGGAAGGAGACCGGCCTGGCGCGACTCACCTTCTCCTCCTCCTTCGTGCCCGGTTTCCAAGTGCCCCCCGTTGCCCTGAACTGCTCGAATCCTAGAATTACTCCTCCGTGACAGTGCCGCGCAATGGTGAACACCTCCTTCAAGGGGACATCCTTCGGATAATCCGAACGTCCCAACGCCCGCGGCTCAAGCTGCAGCTCTTCAAGGTTGCTAATGATAATTCGGCGAATCCTCTCTTGTTGCGAGCTTAGCTGGGTGGGGCAGGACACAAACACAGGAATACGCATGGCCTTATGTTTCCTCTCCTCATCGGCTGTGAACGACAATCCTCATTCCAATGTAGCTCCTGGTCGCGCTGCTGTCAACAACTTGAGATGTATCCCGTGCTCGGATCGCCGCGCGCCGGGATGGTATACAATGCACGAAGCTGTCTGTGTAACTCAAGCGGGGACTATGGCTGTACGGTAGACTCACTACTCTGGAATGATCTGGGATGCAGCGGTATCGGCACTGATTTCGTCGCAATACCTTCCGATTCATTTCAATTGAGCACGACCAGCGGCGACAGCGTGCTGATCGACCTGACCGAAGATTTCAGATGGTTCTGCGACCATCGCGACTCCGTTTTCGGCTGGGTCTTGTGGCGGAATGAGTCGACGGCGTTAGGCACCTATCGGGGAATCATCTCCAGCAATGCGACATTCAGTGGTGGCATCTACCGGCCCCGGCTGGAGATCTTCTACTCGACACCGCGAGCGGCGCTGGTGCTGAATGATATCTCCTCGGCTGCGACGATCGGGGTCGACTCGCTGCTCTTTCTGGCAATGAGAGATGATCTCGATTATGAAGTCAGCTACCTGACCGATGCCGATGTTGTCAGTCTGGGAAGCACGTACTTCGACACCGCGTATGATGTTGTGGTCTGGGCCGGGGAGGAAGTCGCGGGGCCGTCGCCGTCGAGTAACGCCGACACCATTGCCGCGTCGCGCGTAGGTTGGCTCTCCCTCTATCGCTGGAACTACGATGAGAACGATTTGGGAATCGGTGAGAACCGGCTACTGGATAACCGCCAGCTTGTGGTCAATCGCGACCATTGGATTACGCGAGTGTTGCAGGACACGCTCTTCATGTTTCTCGACAATTCAGTGTCGGCCGCATACACTGTCGCGCCCGACTCGGCGCATGGGGTGGTGCCGCTGATTGTCGATGAGGACAACGCCGGGGATACGGCTTATGTGACCATGTGCGCGGCCGATAGCGGAGTGACGGTCTTCAACGGTCACATTACGAATGGGCGTCGCGTGTTTCTCGGCCTCTTTCACCAGGGCAGCGTAGTGCGCGACTCCTGTCAGTTCTATACAATCTTCAATCGTGCGGTGGCCTGGGCGGCAAGCGATACTAACAACTATCATTTGACACATGATGCCTGTTTCTCCGGCTGGCTGGAGGTCGAGGATGCCTGGGCGGAGAATTCATCGGGCGCCGACTCGCTCGAGAGCTATGGCGGTTGGGCCAGCCTCTACACCGGGTTTGATTTCGATGAAAAGGTGGCCTTTATGAAGGTGCGCAATGATGCGTTGCGCCGCAAGCTACCTTACGACACAGTCGAGATTGAGCGGTTCGATATCAGGATGAAAGTCAATGCCGTGGTCAATGACCCCGAGGATTCGCTCTGGCAGCAGACCAACGGCCTGCGACTGCTCAAGTCGTTGTGGAAGTGTGGTCGTGAACTTGGCTCGACGGCCAGCGACTATGTTTCCTGGACCTATCGCTGCCGCACTGATACGGACAGCTTCCCCTGGTTCGCGGGTGGGGCGCATGGGTTGGGCAGCGATGTGGTCGACACGGTGCTCGATTCGCTTCGGCAGAATCGCGATAATACCGGCTCCGGTAGTGTTCTGCTCTGGCGGATACCGCCCGACTATGCTCAACTGATGATCGCGGACACGCTGAATAATCATGGTTGGGTCTGGCATAACCTCTATAATAACCAGCAGAATCAACTCAATGACGCGGAGATTATCTATCACTCGGCCGATGTCGGCGATCCGCGCAACAAGCCGCTGATTACTATCCGATTGCGTAGCTGTGGTGTTGGGGAACAACTCTTAGCCAGGCGGCGTGCTGGGATAATCGGCAATGGCCTTCTGGGAGGAAGATAGTAGTGTGTGCGGCAGATGCCTACATCTGCCGCCTGACGGAAATCAAACCCGGCAGATGTGGGCATCTGCCGGGCACGATGGCCTTTTAGGAGAAAAATGAGATGAAGCGATTAATTCTTCTGCTGCTCTTATGTGCGCAACCGCTGCTCGCGGGAATCTGGGTGGCGCCGAATTTTGTCGGCAATGCCGAGACTGATTCGGTGGTAGTGACCTTCTGTACGTTTGACACGACACTTTACCCGACAATTGCCGATGTCGACAGCATCGTGGCGTTGCGCTATGGACCGGATAATCAGCTGGTCGATTCGCTGGATGCGAGTGCGAGTGGTCTCGAACATCCGCGCACTGGCTGGTATGAGCTGCACTATCGAGGCGCCAGTAGTGCCGGCGACCTCGGCAGCTATCGGGTCTACGTGCGGGTCTGGATCGGTGGCGATTGGCGCGGTGCGGCAGCCTGCAGTTATGAGGTGATTGAGGATCAACTTGGCAGCTATCTGGCAGGTTTGAGCGCCGATGCGGACTCGATCAAAGACACGCTCCATCTGTTGATGCACTCCGGTGAGTCGATTGCGGTCGATTCAGCGCAGTTGGCGCGTTCGGTTTGGGATGATGACATCATCGCGCGTTCCGGTCGGCGGATCGGCTGGGTCGATACTGCCGATCTGGTCAACAGCATCCCAGGGAGTGGTAGCGGCGCGTATGCCTGCACGCTCTATGTGCTGGAGAATTCGACCGAGAGCGCAATTCCCGGTGCCTTCGTACGGGCACTCAATCAATCTGAGACTGCGACTGCGGCTGTCGGCGAGACCGACAGCAATGGCAGATTGTTGTTCGCGCTCGATGCGGCGGAGTATCACTTGTTGGCCCAGGCTAACGGCTATCAGTTCGATGTCCTGCCGGAGCCAGTGACCGTTTCGACAAGTGGGGCCAACGATACGCTCTGGGCGACTCGCTTCGATCCGGGTGCGCCCTCTGAGCCGGGATTGTGCCGGGTGTATGGTTTTGTGCTCTCGCTGGGCTCTGAGGGACTGGAAGGGGTAACGATTACCGCGTCGGTGCTGACCACGCCACTGCGCTGGGGCAGTGTGGTGGTTTCGCCATATTCGCTCTCGACGCTGACTAATGAGAGCGGCTACTGGGAGCTGGACCTGATCCCGAATTCGAGTCTGACTCCGGACGGCACCGTTTACGACTTCACGATGTATGACCAGTCGGGAACTCTGCTACGCAAGCAGTTTGTGGTGCCGGATTCGCTGAGTTGTCTGTTTCGGTGGTAAGGTTGACATCCGATTCCGACTAGTAGGGCAGGTCTCTTGAGAGTGTAGAGTATCTTGACATGCGAGTCAAAGTGTGTCAGGAGATCCGCTCCAGTTGAGCGGTATATTTGCTTCAGAGCAGAGGAGGCGGATATGCCGTGGAGAGCGCGAAGTGTCATGGATGAACGGATTAGGTTTGTGATTGCCGCAGATCGGGGAGATCGGAGTTTGAGCGAGTTGTGTCGGGAGTTTGGCATCGCGCGCTCAACGGGACAGCGTTGGCTAAACCGTTATCTCGAGGGTGATTGTCGTATCGATGCGGTCCGGGAGCATTCCCGGCGTCCACATCAGAGTCCAACTCGGACTGTGGCTGCGGTTTCGCATCGAGTTGTGAGTTTGCGCCTGCTACATGGCTGGGGAGCTCGTAAGCTGCGGGTTTTGCTGGCCGCTGAGGGGATCAGGATCAGCGAAAGTACGATCAATCGTATCTTGAAGCATCATGATCTCCAGCCTCGGCCCAAGGTGTGCGGGCAGGCGACTAAACGCTTTGAGCGTGCGGCAGCGAATGATTTGTGGCAGATGGACTTCAAGGGACCGTACCGAACGGTGACGGGGCGCTGTTATCCACTCTCGATCATCGACGATCACAGCCGCTACGCCGTCGGGCTTTATGCTCTGGGCGATCAACTAGCTGATTCTGTGCATCGTTCTCTCGTGCGGACTTTTGAACGGCACGGTCTCCCTGAGTCGATGCTGGTTGATCATGGTATTCCTTGGTGGAGTGCCAACGGGCATGGTTTGACCTGGCTGGCGGTAGCTCTGATCAAACAAGGTATCCGTTTGTGCTTTAGCGGTATACGGCATCCGCAGACTCAGGGTAAGGTAGAGCGGTTTCATCGGACGCTTGCTGACGCGGTGCTACGACGAGGTTACGTGTCACACCTCTCAGCCTGGCAACGAGTTTTCGACAGCTTCACCGAGGAGTATAATAACCTCCGTCCACACGAGTCACTCGCTTTAGCCGTACCGGCCTCTGCTTACCAATCCAGCAACCGATCTTATCAACCCGAGCCGCCGGAATGGGAATACCCGAGCGGTGCCACTGTCGAGCGTTTGAATAGCCGCGGTATGTTGTCATGGCAAAAGCGCCGTTACTTTGTCTGTGAAGCCCTGGCCGGCGAGTGGGTTGAGGTCAATCCCTGTGCCGACTCACTACTGGTGCGCTATCGGCACATGTGGATTCGGGAAATAGAGCTTGAAACCGCTCGATCAACAACCCTGATCGACAAAACCAAAAACCCCTACCTGGAGCGGATGTCTTGACACAACCTGTAGCGAATGTCTTGACACTGTACA
>JBDRQZ010000332.1:0-2169 GCA_043826025.1 bacterium
AAAAGCATCTGCAGCGAGCCATTCACCCGCGCCGCGCCAAGTTTGAGTCTAGCTGAGCGCCCAACCGCAAAGAGACTGATCCCATAAACCGTGGCGTCGGCAAACATATCGAGCGAATCCGCGATCAGCCCGGTCGATTCAACCAGCCAGCCGCCGATCAATTCGACCAGAAACATCACGGCGTTGATCGCCAGAAGGATCCAGAGCACCCGCGCCTGAGTTTGCGCATCGACCATCGCACTTGCAGGTGGCGGCTCGTCGCATTTCTCCGACTGGACAAGCTCAGCACCCAACCGTAGCGGTTGCAAGATCGCGGTGATCGCCTCAGGCCCCCCGCTATGCCAGGCAGTCAGTTTGCGTCTGGCTAGATCGAAGGCGAGCGCCTGCAAGCCCGGAGCGCCATCCAGCGCCATGCGGATCATTTGCTCCTCAGCCGCGCAGTCCATTTTCGGGATTTTGTAAAGGCTTTTGAAGGTCGGGGGTTCTGGATTTGCTGCTGTCATCTGCTGTGTGGCTTTCGCTTGTTTCTAACATATCCTACGTTCAATTCGAAGTCAAACAGCTACTAAACGAGGAATCGGCGAGGCGGCTTCTCTCATGCCAACAGGGACAGCTTTCTCCGCGTAGATTCTTACTAACCGGGTCCGGAGAAATTCGACCCGCTTGCTGGAAACGCCGACGGGAGACGAGCGCTGAGATGACAGGGACTTCCAAAACACTGGGCAGTTGCCGATGCTGATCGCCGTACCGAAAGGTACTCATCCCGGCGAGCGGCGGGTGCCGTTGGTGCCGGTCGATGTTGCCAAACTGGTGGCGATGGGCGCCGAGATTGAGATCGAAGCCGGTATGGGGGAAAGCGCCTCCTATAAGGATGCCGCCTATCGTGACAAAGGCGCGTCAGTTGTCTCCGACCGCAAGGCATTACTCCAGAAAGCCGATATCGTGCTCGGTTTGCGGCCGCCGCAAGAGCATGATCTCGAACTATTGCGCGAAGGCACGATATATATCTCGCTCTTGGACCCCTTCTTCAAGCTCGATCTGGTCCGCAAGTTCGCAAAACACAACATCAGCGCTTTCTGCATGGAGATGATCCCCCGCACCACTAAAGCCCAGAAAATGGACGCCTTGAGTTCGCAGGCCAACCTGGGCGGCTATGTCGCCGTGGTGCTGGCCGCCGAACGTCTCGATAAGATTTTCCCGATGATGATGACTCCGGCAGGCACACTGGCTCCTTCGCGAGTCTTCGTCATCGGCGCCGGCGTTGCCGGATTGCAGGCGATCGCCACTGCCAAGCGGCTCGGTGCGCGGGTTGAGGCTTACGATACCCGGCCGGTAGTTGCCGAGCAGGTGCAGTCTTTGGGGGCGAAATTTGTCGTGCTCGATATCGGCGAGACCGGCCAGACCAAAGATGGCTATGCCAAGGCGCTGACCCCCGAACAAATCAAAAAGCAGCAGGAGCAGATGGCGAAGCATTGTGCGCAGGCTGATGTCGTAATCACCACCGCGCAGGTGTTTGGTCGTAAGCCGCCGATGATTGTCACCTCGGAGATGGTCCGGCAGATGAAACCGGGCAGTGTGGTGGTCGACATGGCGGCCGAAGCGGGTGGCAATGTCGAGTGCTCCGAGCCGGACAAAGAGATCAACTTCGAGGGTGTCACCGTGATCGGGCTGGGCAATCTTCCCGGGCGCGTGGCGATTGACGCCAGTCAGATGTATTCCGCGAATCTGCGCGGCATCTTTGAGGACTACTGGGACAAAGAAGCGAAGAAATTCAAGCTCGATCTTGAGGATCCGATCATCGACGGCGCTTTGATCGTCCATGAAGGCAAGGTCCGCAATCAGATGCTGCGCGAGCGGTTGAGCGAGTAACAGGAGCGACTATGGATCCGGCGACCCTGATATTTTTGGCATTCCTGCTGATGCTTTCGATTCTTCTCGGTTTCGAGGTTATCTCCAAAGTCCCCTCGACTTTGCACACCCCCTTGATGTCGGGCTCCAATGCGATCTCCGGAATCACCCTGGTCGGCGCACTGATCTCGGCCGGCTCCGGGCACAGCACGATCACCATCATTCTCGGCACCGCCGCGGTAGCATTCGCGACCATCAATGTCGTCGGCGGCTATCTGGTTACCGACCGGATGCTGGCGATGTTCAAGAAGAAAAAAGCTG
>JBDRQZ010000333.1:0-3089 GCA_043826025.1 bacterium
TTCTGAGCGTCAAGTTCCAGGAATCTGACAACTAAACTTGCGCAGTCACCCAGAAAACAGCTTGACTGGTCTGGCCGATTGATCGCGGAGCGCACGAGTTTCCAATACTTGCCTCGGCACCCGTTTAATCTGTAGCCAAGTCAGCCTCAAACACGCCGCCGATCACTTGCTCTAGGGCCGAAAGGACGCGCTGGGGTATGGTTGTGAACCCCTCCTGAGGGACAGAAGCTTCTCCAAAGCCACGTCGTGGGCCTGATGATGGCCCGCTATAGCTGTTGTCCGCTGCAGAATGAACAATGCCTTCTCCGCGTAGCTCTCCCAGAGTGTGTCGCCAAGCTCATGGTAATATAGAGAAAGATAATAGTAAGGGAACGGAAAGTCCGGATACTTCTCAATGGTACGAAGGTACTTCCTTCGAGCCTCGCTAGTAGTTGAAACTATCGTTTCGCCTTCCCTTTCATAGAGACACCCTTGCAGCATTGAGATCAAGTCGGAGCTCTCTAGAAGTCCGACCCCGGCCCTTCCAGTCTTGCCCTCGCCGTTGAGCTTCGCCCAAGGCGCGTAATCTCTCAGCGCCTCAACAGTGAACTCCAGATCATTGATTTCCTTTTTAGCCTCGGCAAGTGACTCCTGCGTGCCATGAATTACTTGCTCCGCACTCTTCTCTCTTCGAATCGAGAATATACTCTGCGCAACAGACAGCGCAACGAAGGCGATCAGAAGCAAGACAATGGTCCGTTTAGGGATTTGAACCTTCAGTATGTCCTCAAGATAGCCGATCGCCCCAAGGATCAATAATCCAGCAGATAATACAAGATACCATGACCCTGCGAAAAAAGCTACAGCTAGAAGAAGGAGCGCTGGAGGCAACACCCACCAGATTCGTCTAGCTTGGTTTTTCATTTTGATCCAATGACTGAATAACACCCTTCAACCTCGCGGCACTAGTCAACCCACCTCGGACTTATGCTAAGACGGCTCAATTGCATGAACAAGATAAAGCCTGATTGTTTGCGGTCAAGTTCCAGAAATCTGTTCAGAAGAGTCTACTATCGCGGAAATCCCGGCCGCGGCCGGCGGCCTCTCGGCAGAGCCGAGCGTCACCTCATACCTGCCGCGTACCGAGTTGACCAGAAATACCCGGTCGCTGCTCTGCAGTTCGTCGATAGTCACAACCCGCTCAATCACCCTGCCCTGCTCCAGCAATTCGGCGCGGTAAGTCCCTGCAAGCAGGCCGCAACTCACCGGGGGCGTGTGAAGCTTGCCCCCGATCTCTACGATGACATTGGCAATCGTTGATTCGGTGATTTCGCCCGCGTCGTTGTAGAGAATTACGTCATCGAATCCGGGAGCGGCTGCCAGAGTGGATTCATAGACCCTGCGATTAGTCGTTTTGTGGTAAAGAAACTTGTTCGAGCGATCAATTGGCTCGCTCGCCAGCGTCACACGCGGGATCTGGCCGGGGACTGGCGGAGCCAGCGGCTGTGCCTCACACCTGACTTCGCCTTCAAGTGAAACCAGCAACCGAACCTTGTGCGCTACTGGCGGTAGTGCATGTGCGAGCGAGTCAAGCCGCGTACGGATTTCACGTTCAGCAAATGGATAGTCGAAGTACTCCGCCGATTGCGCCATGCGCGCGACATGCCGCCCAAGATCGTGATAGCCCGCATCCGGCGTCCAGAGCAGCGATTCCAGCAGATCAAAGGCAGGAACAGCGGCACTAAGCACCAGTGCTTTGGTCTTGCACTCTATCTGCTCTTTCTCGCATTCGGAGTCCCAGACAATCCCGCCGCCGACACCATATTCAGCCTGACCTCGCTCCCTGTCCACCAACAGCGTCCGAATTGCCACATTGAACTGCGCTCGGCGGCCGGGTGCTATGAATCCGATTGCGCCGGTGGAGACCCGTCGCGGCGAGGATTCCAACTCGGCGATGATCTGCATCGTCCGATTCTTCGGCGCACCGGTTATCGAGGCCGGCGGAAATGTTGCCCGGAAAATGTCGGTGATTGAGGCTTCGGTCTCAGCTTTCACCGTCGAGGTCATCTGCCAGACTGTCGGATACTTTTCGATTGCGAACAGCGCTGGCACTTGCACGCTGCCGAGCCGTGCGATCCGACCCAGGTCATTGCGCACCATGTCGACAATCATCACGTTCTCGGCGCGATCCTTCTCGGAGTTGCGCAGCATCTCCTGCTGCTGCCGATCCAGCTCGTAAGTCAGCCCGCGAGCCGCAGTGCCTTTCATCGGCCGCGATTCGATCGTCTCGCCATCGAGCCGAAAATAGAGTTCGGGCGAGGCGCTGGCGATTGCCCAGCTACCGGTGTCGAGATAGGCGCCCAGCGTGTGGCGCTGCGCCGCCACCAGTCGCAGGAAATAATCCCAGGGATCGGCTGCAAATTGCGCCCGCAGGCGGTAGGTATAATTTACCTGATAGCTGTCGCCGGCGCGGATGTGCTCCTTGATCCGCTGAAATGCCTGGCGGTACTCAGGTTCAGTTATCGATGGCAACCAATCGACTCTTGGCGGCGTATCGGTGGTCGGTTGGGGTAAGTCGACATGACAAGGCTGCTTGTATAGCCCAAACCAGAGCAGTGGAAAGTCGCTATTGTCGTCACGAACGGACAGACCGGGATCAAACGCCGCTGCCGCCTCGTACGCGATCATACCGACCGCGTACAACCCTTCACGCTCGACAGCGTGTTCGACCCGCTTCAATCTGCTGATCAACTCAGACAGTCGAGAGACTTCGATGATCTCCAGCGGATTCTCAAACAACAGCCAGCGCTCGCTTGCGGCATCGCGTATCAGCGCTTGGCACGGGCTTGGACAAGACAGAAGCAGACCGGTACATCCTTCCAGTTGGAAAAACCAAGCTCGCGCGGCGTCCTGCGCCGCTTCAGGTCACAAGGTCTGCATTATAGAATAGCTCTCCGATGATCGCCAGAACAAAGACTGGCTCACCTGAAGCTCAAGGAAATCGGTTTACTTATGCCCTTTAGCCGCTCCCTGCTGCACAGCGTGAGTAAGCTCATGCGCCAGCAGCGTCTGGTCCGAACTGGTGCTGCCTGCTCCGGCGCCGAAATGCA
>JBDRQZ010000334.1:0-4425 GCA_043826025.1 bacterium
CGCCGCTGCGCTGCAGGTAGCCAACCATCGTCTCACCATCGACCTGATTCTTGGGGCAACCGAGCGAGCGGAAAAAGACTTTCACAGACTTTTTCAGGGGAGCCGCACCTCCTCCACTCCCTTAGGGGTCAGGAAGCGGAATCTCTCGGTCGGGATCGCGGCGCCCAGCTTGAGTTTGCGGAATCTGATGGTCACGAGATTGTCGTTGATGTCGGTGTAGGTGACCTGCGCCACTTCGTAGCTTTCATGATCGAGGTAGAGTTCCATCTCCTGCACGAACTGCTCATCATCGAGTGCCGCCAGGCTCAGGCGATAGCACAATTGTTTCCCCAGTTCCAACACTGTATCAGCCGCGACGCGGTAGTTGTCCTTGAAGTTGAAGAGATAATCCGCGGGAGTGACCATGTCCGTCGCGTTGGCGACCGGCTCGATCACGACCTGCTGATTCTCGACCGAGTAGGACCAGAGCGTTTCCCCATCGCAGGCAATCACCTGCTCCGGCGTATCGAGCCGGAACTTATTCGGATACTCCATCAACAGCGTGCCCTCGATCCGCTCATCCTCGAAGAAATCGCCGCTCTCAATCGTCTGCACGAACTCCGACGTGAAAGTCCCGGCGCGGGCATAGGCCATCTCCGACTCTTCAAGAATCTTTCCCACATCACCGCCCCGCAGCAGCACCGGTGCGAGCAGCAGCAAAACGAACACGAGTTTGCGCATCATGTGGTTATACTTGTCGATGCTCATGGAGTTTACTCTTTCTGTTCAAGGTAACTTTGGTCGACCAGCACGTCGCGCGCCTTGGCGCCATCCGCCGGGCCGACCACCCCGGCCGCTTCGAGCTGATCCATCAGTCGTGCCGCCCGCTGGTAACCGATCCCCAGGCGACGCTGCAACAGCGACACCGAGCCCTGTTTGTGCCGAATCACTAGTTCAGTGGCCTCCGGCATCAATACATCCTGATCTTTGCGCTGCAGGATTAGTTCCTGTTTCTCTTCGCTGAAATTCTCCAGCGGCTCCGGTTCTTCTTCCTCATCGACCTTGATCGCGTTGACGATTCTCTCGGTTTCGGCCGAGGAGATCCAGCAGCCATGAATTCGCACCGGCTCCGGCGCGCCGGCATAAAGGAACAACATATCGCCGTTGCCGAGCAACTTCTCCGCGCCATTTGCATCGAGAATCGTGCGGCTGTCCACCTTGGAGGCAACCTGAAACGCAATCCGAGAGGAGAAATTCGCCTTGATCAGCCCCGTGATGACATCCACCGAAGGCCGCTGCGTCGCCAGAATCAGATGAATCCCGACCGCGCGCGCCATCTGCGCCAGACGCGTGATCAGCAACTCCACCTTGGCGGAACTGGCGGACATCATCATGTCGGCTAACTCGTCGACGATAATCACCAGATATGGCAGTCGTTCTTCGGCGGAGACCTTCAGATTGTAGTCGGCGATTGTCCGCACCGATTGCTGCGCCAGTTGTTTGTAGCGATCCTCCATCTCCTGCACCGCAATCGCCAGCACCTGTTCCGCTTTGCGCGCCTTGTTGACCACCGGCCGCGCGAGATAGGGAATTTCTGAGTATACTGACAGCTCCAGAATCTTTGGATCGACCAGGATCAGCCGCAGGCTGTCCGGCGTATGACGATAGAGCAGACTGGTTATCACCGCATTGAGACAGACCGATTTGCCCGATCCGGTGGAACCGGCGATCAGCAGATGCGGCATTTTCGCCAGATCAGCGACAATCGGTTCGCCGGCGATGTCCTTGCCCAGCGCCAGCGGCAGCATGAAGCGGTCGGAGCCGAATCGTTTCGAACCCAACACATCCCTGATATAGACTGTCTGCGGCTCTCGATTCGGAATCTCCACACCGACCGCCGCTTTGCCCGGCACCGGCGCGATCCTGATCCGTGAGGCTTTGAGCGCCAGCGCGACATCATCAGCGAGATTAATGATCTGATTTAGCTTGATCCCGGGAGCGAGTTTGAATTCATAGCGAGTCACCACCGGCCCCGGATGGCTCTCCAGCGACCCGGGGATGATCTCGATCCCGAACGTCGCCAGTGTCCCCGCCAGCGCCGCACCGGTCGCCTTCAACTCCGATTCGGAGACTGCCTGGCGGTCCCGGGGCGACTCGTCGAGCAGTTCGAGCAAATCGCCCGGGGTATCAAATGGCAGCGACTCCTGCCCCGGAATGCTCTTGCGCTTGCGACGTCGCGGCGGGCGGCGGCGCGGCGAATCATCGTCGTCGGAGTCATCATCCTCACCGGTATCACTTTCACCAGCAACATCTCTGGCGCTCCGCTCTTTGACCGCGGTCTGGCGTCTCCTGCGCTCGTCGCCGGCAGCGATCACTTCTTCAACCGCTTCATCGTCGCTAGCCTTTTGCGACCTCACAGTCGACAGCAGACCGACACCGACCAGTGCTTTGCGCCAGAGCCAGACGACTCCATTCACGAGGTAGGTCCCTCCGCGGCGAATACCCAGCCAGAGGGTCGCTCGCTGCACCGGCACGACGCTAAAGAAAGTCACCACCAAGACCGCAGCCAGCACCGCAAAGCCGCCTGTCTTGCCGATCAGGGAGTGCAACAATCCGGCCACATAGAGACCCGCCTGACCAGCCAGCGTGCTGGTGATTCTGGTGCCAATGTCAGGTTCATTGATGTTCAACAGGAACCAGAGCGCTCCCAGAGAAAAGGCAAAGCCAAAGACCAGCAGCAGCCTCTTGCGCAACCAGGCAATATCATATTGGAAAAGCAGCCGCCAACCGGCCAGAATCAACAAGCCGAGCAGCAGGAACGCACTTTTGCCGACACTCCAGAGCAGCGCCTGAGAACTCCAGACCCCCGCCAGCCCGACGGCGTTGTCGATCTCGACATGAAAGAGATCGCTCCAGGTCACCGAGTCGGAGAGCAGTTCAATGTCGCGGCTGTTATGCGTGGCCAGCGCAATTACCAGAAATCCCGCCAGCAGAACCAGCAGAAATCCTAACAACTCCTTGCGGCCATTCTCGCCGATGAAGGGAATCCGAGCCATTTAGTGAATGTAGTCCAGTCTTAACGCACCGTCAACAACAATTACTTCAGAATCGACTTGATCTTGTGTCTGTAACATATTGTATAACAACGATCTAATGGAATTAATTAAGGTAGTAGTTTAAAAGAGCGCGTCTCTGATGCCACTCTCCGATTTCTCCAATTTCAAATCGGGCAGCAGTTTCGCATTGAGTTTGAAATAGTAACCCTTACGCGAGCCGGTCGGAATCCAGGAGAAACTGCCCTCCCAACAATGCAAATCACGAGAGATCCGAATCACCTGATCGGTCGAGCCTTTCTCCCGCAGGTTGTAATTCTGGCTGTACTCGACCTCCCATTTTGGCGTCGGCGAGAAGGAAAAGCGGAAATCGATCCAGTGGGAAATCGTCGTCGAGGTCAGACTGCGGGCTTCATTGTAGCGCTGCTGAACGCTGAACCGCAACAGCGTGCCGGTTCCCTGCTCGCCGGCAGCCTGAAACTCGGGCCGGGTCGGACTTCCTGTCGGGATGTGAAAGCCTCCACTATAACCAGACGAAATACTGACAGATTTCAGATATGGACTCCACCAGCGCAACTCCCCGGTCGCTGGGTTATATGGGTCATGCCGCATGGTTACCTGCATTGAGAAATTGGCGACAGTCGGCGAACGCAGACTGGAGGAGATATCAGACCAGCGACGTTCCTCCTTGAGAAAATCGTGACTGGCCGAAAGATCGAGATTGAACAACGTCAGTTTGCGCTCCTCTTCGCCTTTGCGGTACTTGAGCTGAAACTGATTCCGCAACGCAAAGGAGACGCTTCTGCTTTCCGCGCCGGAGGTGCCAATCCCCGTGAATGAAGCATACTCTTTATTACGGGTAAATTCCGGCGTGTAGGAGAAGGTAGCTGAGGGTGTCATGATATGCCGCAGGCCGACGATTCCCGCACGATTAGCCATGACCGTACCATAAAGCACCGTCGAGAGACCCATCGACGAGGTCCAGGTCTGGCGGTTCTTGAGGGCGTTTGTTTCGAGCGAATCTTCAACCGCCAGCTCGGTGTAGGGCAAGTAATACCAGTAGTCGCGCAGCGTCAGACTCGGCGAAAGCGTCAGGATGCCCGCCAGTTTGGGAGATGCGGAGACCTGCAGGCTGTGCTGCAGGGTCGACTTCTTCTTGCGAGTCGCAATCTCACTGACGACTGTCTTGCTGCTCTGGTTGTCAAGCGTCGCGTTGTAACCGTAACGGACATCATGATACCAGCGGCGGTCGGCGGCCTCGTCCGGGGCCGGGAGAATCGGCCGCGAAGAAAGCGAGAACCGAAGCTGTGGCAACTTCTCAGAGTGTGAGCCATCGTCGAGGGCCTTGTTTTGCTCCACGAATGCCGTGAACGAGCCCCAGTCCCAGCGCTTG
>JBDRQZ010000335.1:0-2343 GCA_043826025.1 bacterium
CGCGAAGCTGCTTTGCCCCTGGGTGGTCATACCAATGACCTCGAAGGGGCCCTCGCGGCTCTCGCCGCGCATCACCGCATAAGATGTGACAGTGGTTTGATCGTCAGGCGAGAGGTCCCAGGAGAGGAGCACCGCACCGCCGGCGTCGTTAGCAACGTCCTTGACCACAAGATTGGTCGGCGGCAGCGGTTTAGCCGCTTGAGTTGAGATCATCCCCAGCGAGTCATTGAGCAAAAGAGAGTCTGAAGGCAGTGAATCAGTCTGTTGAGCGGCGAGCATAACACTCAGTACAAATACCAGGAATATCACCGATGCTGCTTTGTTCAAGTGTTCCACCATCCTCCCGGACTATGGGACTGACGCCGCTTACTCCGATTTTGTGCAACCAGGAGGGCCACCAATTCCGGAGCGCACTTGACAGACTGACCATGTCGGCTTGAAGCCTGACCCATCAGATTGACCCAACCTAAACTGCAGCCCGTGAAGCGTCAAGAGAAAAATCTCGGCGCCGGTCACCGGATGCAGCTTAGCGGACGATTGCGTTATCGTCTTCCAGAGTGTAAATTGGCTCGTGATGAAGAAGACTGAAGTGCATGGAGAGCTGACTGGGGCTGGAGTCGGGCGCTATGCCGTGTGGCATAATCTAGGTCTGACGACTGCGAGCGGCCGTGATAATATGATGCGGGATCAGCAACTGCTTAACAAGGTCGAGGCGGGTGACATTCAATGCCCCATCCTTCGTCTCTACCTGTGGCAGAAACCGACGGTTAGTCTGGGACTCAATCAAAGTCGGGACTCCGTGGTGAATCTGGCGAGGCTGCAGGAACTCGACTATGACATCGTGAGGCGGCCAACCGGCGGACGCGCGCTTCTCCACAAAGGTGACCTCTGTTATGCGCTTCTCGGTCGCAAGGATTGGCATCCGGAGTTTCGCTCATTGACTTCCACATATAGAGCGGTGGGTGAGGCGCTCCGGCTCGCACTTGACATGCTGGGTGTGGATCTCGTGAAGCTGGAAAGCGAGAGCGAGAGGCGGCGTGATGAAGCCAGTCCCTGTTTTGCGATGTATTCTCCCTTTGAGGTCTCGGTTGCGGGTCGAAAAATCTGCGGTAGCGCCCAGCGCCGACTGCGCTCAGGGTTTTTGCAGCATGGCTCGCTGCGGCTCGCTGATTGCTGGACCGATGACGACCTGCAAGCGATTTGGCCGCAGTCGGTTACGATCCAGGCCGCGCAGACGACTTCGCTGGAAAGTGAACTGGGACATAAATCCGATCCAGATGAGGTCAGTGAGGTGCTGCTGCGCGCTTTTGCCGACACGTTTCAGGTCGAAATCCTCGGGGTATCCGCGGAATAAGCAGAGGCCCCGGCGATGGTCAGAAGTTGCGTTTTTCTTTGCAAGCCGTGAAAAAAGCCGAGACGGTGGATTAAACAAACAATGGTAATCGGAGTCTTTGTTACGGAGCCGCTGGGAGCGGTCGGCAGGCTAACTTTTCGCTTGACAGTTAGCAGCTTAGGACCATAATTGCCTGCTTGTTGTGAGGCATGCAGACGGTCGCAACCTATAGCCTACCTATTGATCTAGGAGGACTTAGAGCATCTTGTTAGGGCCTGTCACCAATTCTGTCTGCTACGTAGGTTCTACGTCTCTCTGCGGCTTAGGTTTCACTAAACCAGTTTGGAGAAAAGTGTATAATTTTGGTCTCATATATGGCTGTGGCCGAAGGAGGATGAGCCATGCGAAAGGCTAATCTTGTGACCAGAGTCCTGCTCGGGCTGATGGTCGTGTTGTTTACCGCCTCTGTAGTGTATGCCGGTAGCACCGGCAAGATCAGAGGCCGGGTGATCAATCAGAAGACCAAGGAGCCAGTCTTATCGGCTCCGGTGCAGATTGAAGGTACATCGATGGGTGCGCTGACCGACGCCAATGGTGAGTTCATGATCATCAATGTAACTCCGGGAAAGTATGATCTTATTTCTTCGCCAGTGGGTTATGTGAAGAAGCGTGTGACCGGCGTTGAAGTCAAGGTGGACCGCTCGGCGACAGTCGACTTCGAACTGGAAGAATCGGCGATTGACCTGGATATCGTGCAGGAGGTCGTGGCCGAACGCGACATTCTGCGTCTGACCGAGACCCAGAGCACCCGGCAGATGACTTCCGAGGAAATCCAGAATATGCCGGTGACTTCGGTCGAAGAAATCCTCACCGCGCAGGTCGGCGTGGTCGAGCGCTTCGGTGAACTTCATATCCGTGGCGGTCGTGCCAATGAGATGACCTATGTGGTCGACGGCGTGACGATTCGAGATCCGCTTGGCGGCTATGGCGCAGTGGAAAAGGCGATGAAC
>JBDRQZ010000336.1:0-13132 GCA_043826025.1 bacterium
CCGGGTGCCATTGCACGCCGAGCAGGAAACCCTCACCCTCCAGGGCTTCCACCACACCATCGACGGAACGTGCAGCTACCTGCAAACCCTCGCCGACAACATTGACCCCCTGATGGTGTCCGGTGTTGGTCTCAATCTGCCGGGCGCCGATGATCTGGTGCAGCCGCGAACCGGCGACGATTCCGACCTGATGGCGGGTCGAAAAATCGAGTTCGCCCCGCTGGCGATGATCGGCACTGCTTTCCAGATCGCTCAGATCCTGCCAAAGAGTGCCACCACAGGCGACATTGAGCAGTTGCAGTCCCCGGCAGATGCCCAGTATCGGAATTCCCCGCTGCCGGCATTCTCTGATCAGGGCCAGTTCGAAGTTGTCGCGACGTGGCGGAAGCGCGTGAGTGCGCGAGTCCAGCTCAGCGTCGTAGACCGCGGGGTTGATATCTTCACCACCGCTGAGCAGCAGACCGGAGATTGCGTCGGCATAGTCAGCAGCTCGATCAACTCGTTCACTGGCCGGCAGACCAAAGCAGAGCAGACCCTGAGATTCCAGGGCTTCATAGTAGTGCTGCTTCAGGTACTCGAAACGATAGGCGGGCGCTGCTTTGAAGTCATGATCTTCGGCGCAGAGCGCCAGTCCGATTCCTACGCGAGGTAATGGCATTCGCAGTTCCTGGTGCTAAAACGCGTAAAGGATGCTGAAGTGGAAACGTCCACCCGGCTCGGTGTTGTTGACATGCAGCCGTTCTCCATAGTCGAGGCGGATCGGCCCGACCGGCGACATAAACTGCAGACCGACACCGACACTGTACTTGAATTGATTGAAACTGATGCGGCCAATACTCCAGGCGTTGAACCCGGAATCGAAGAAAGTAGAGCCCCAGAACTGCCAGACCAGCGGTGTGCGAAGCTCCAGATTCAACAAACCGATCGCCTCACCACCTTCATCCTCGGCACTGGATGGATAAATGCTGTTCTCGGGAAATCCCCTGATCGTAAACGCGCCGCCCAGATAGAAACGATCGCGGCTGGGGATTCTGCCGGTCCCGGAGAGTTCGTCGGCGAAACCGAAGCGCAGTCGGCTGGCAAAGATCGACTTGCCGATAAAACCGTTGTATTTGGCCCAATTGAAAATGAACTTGAGGAAATAGTTGTCGCCGCCGAGCAGCCCGCCGGCATATTCAAGTCGATAAGTCGTGTATGAACCGTACGGGGGGTTGAAGCGGCTCTCGAGCGGTCGAGTGTCGCGTTCAAGCTGGATCACCAGTTTTCGATCTTGACTGACGCCAGCTTCATCATATACTGCCTGGGTATCGACCACCACGGTATCTGGGTTGTCGAAGTAGATGTTGTATTGCTCGAGTAGCGCCGAGACAGAGAGCTTCGTCTCCAGACTGAATTCCCGAACTGCGGTGGCCTCCAGCGCCTTGCGCTCGATTTCATAGTCCTGCACAATCGACTGCAGGCGCGGCTCGTAGATCAGACTGGTAATCAGCGGCAGGCGGATCGCCAGGAAATATGGTTCCACATAAGTAAAATCAAAGCGAGCCCGAATCAACTTCTGATCTCCTGCCGGGGCAAAGGAGGTCGATGAGGCCAGCCGAATCTTGCGCGCCGTACCCTTGACGTTGCGATTGCCCAGCGCCAGCGCCAGATCCCAAACCAGATCCTTATCCGGGTCCTGGGCGGCGCCACCGGAGAAGTTGATGAATTTCGGCGAACTCGGCACCCCGGTCACGACAAAACCGGGCATCAGGCTGTCGATCTGCGTCGGACGGGGCTGCGGTTTGAGGGTCACATAGTTGAAGAGGTTCGTGCGTATCAGACGCTGTTGTGTTTCCAGGTATTTCTTGCGGCTGTAAACATCCCCCTTCTTGAACGCAATCTCTTTGAGAATCACATCCGAACGGACCTGTGGATTGCGGAAACGGGCGGTGTCCACAGCGACATCACCGAAAACCACCAGATCGCCACGGCGAATGTCGAAGTGGATCGCCACAGTGCTGTCAATATCCTGGCGCGTTAATTCAGGAGTTATCTCGGCGTAAGGGAAACCGTGATTGGCATAGACTCCCTTGACCTCCTGCTTGACAACATCGAGCATAAAGTAGTTGATGTAGTCGCCCGGTTTGAGCTTGCGGGTCGCCAGATGGACTTCCCAGCCGAGATGTCCGAGTTCGCCGCCGAAGGTCACGGTGTCGATCCGATAGCGAATTCCCTCGTCGAAGTTAATCAGAATCACGGTCGTCAGTTTCTCTAAGTCACCGGTGAAGTTGAGATTGGTTTTGGCGTCGATGAAGCCCCGACTGCGATAGAAGTAGCCGAGGATAGCTTCATCGGAGAGGAACTTACCTTTAGTCAGACGGTTCTTACCGGCCAGCCGAACACTTTGCCAGAAGCCATCCTCTTTGATCGTCAACTGAGATTTGATCTCGTCGTCGCCGAAACTCTGATTCCCGGTGATCTCGATCCCGACGATATGCGGTTTCTTGGCGAGCAGCTTGGTCTGTTCCTTGGAGGTCAGGGCACACGCAGAGCCGACCCAGGCAAGCAACAGCAGGACTAGAAGTGCGGAGCGGCCGTCCGTCACTTGAACACCCAGTTGAGGTTGAGGTTTAGATGATAGAGATTGTCGCGGTCGCGACGGCCGCCGACGTAGAGATTCCTGCCAAAGCGATATTCAAAGCCAAGCTCAGTACCTTGCTCGAATCCGAGCGGAGATGAGAGATACGTATAGAGATTTGGTGTGGCATAGAGGCCGAGATAAAGTTCGGCGCCGGACAACTGCTGATCGCTGCCATAAGCAGGGACGATCTGCACCTGCTCGATACCGATATTGCGGGTCAGCGTTTGACCGATGTTCATGCCGGCATAATCGAAAAGACTCTGCTCCAACTGCGTCGAGGAGATATTCTGGGTGGCCGAGGAGGCCGGGCTGTTGAGCACCATCAGACTGATGATATCCTCGAAGGAATACTGCGAACCCTCCGCGGTAGCGATCGTCGGTTGCAGCATCGTACCACCGATCACCAGTTCGACGCTCGTTTGGCCGCCACTCACACCCCCCCCGGCAAAATTACGCACCTTGGTGCTGACCTTGATATTCAACGTTGGATTCGGCTGCTCGACATCATCGAAGATAATACTGCTGCCCTCCTCGATATCGAAAGTGAAGTTCTGCAGATAGTACTTGCCGCGAATGATATTGAGGGTACCAATATAATTGTCATGCACTCCTTCGCGAATCACCGTCAGATTGCCATCCAGCACCGCATTGATATCGGAATTGCGCACCCTGATTGAAGCAGGCAGAAACTCGACATTGATCACATAGTCGACAACCACGGCAGTGTCGGCGGCCTCTTTGGCGGCGAGGACCGATTCGGTCTCGAACTCATCGAAGTAGTTGGCCTCGCGCACTACGACATCGCCTTCAATCTGAGGTGGATCCGAGCCCGTAATCTCCAATAGATCGATATCACAGTAAGCGTAGATGTCACCCAAATCGTATTTGATCGGCAGCCCGGTGCCCCGCATTTGCAGGTCGTAGTCGAGGAGGCCTGATTCGAGCACCGTAATTTCTCCGGTGGCAAAGACCTTGCCTTTCTTCTTGTTGTAGGACATGGTCCCTTCCGCCCAGTCGATGAAAATCTTGCGGTCCTCGGAGAAAACCTTTGCCTGGATATTCGTAATCGGGTTTTCGAGCTGGTAGACCTTGACGTAGCCGCTGTCGACTACAAAGGAACCGCGCGAGCGAAGATCGTCGACGGTACCGCTGACATCGAGCGTGAGGGTGTACTGCCCCGTGAGAGCCTCCAGGTCCGGCAGTGCCAGCGAGGCCAGCGTCAAATCGTTACCTTCGGATTGTACTTCGAATTCCAATTCGCGGTCGAGCAGCTCCACGACACCGCTGTCAAGCTGGACGTGCAATGGCAAGTAACCGGTGAGCACCGAATTGTTGCCACCACTTGCCAGGCGAGCTTCGTCGACCAGAAGAACATCATCGGAGTAAGAAAACAGCGCCGTCAATTCACCGACGATGAGATCGCCGGCGCGGAGATCGGTGACTTTGCCATCAACTTCGATCTCCGGAGTGGCCAGTTTGCCCCGCAACTTGCCCGTGGCGCTCAGTCGGCCGGTCACCAGCGTGTCGACTTCCAGGAGTGTCAGCCAGGGCGCGAGCGGCATGGTGTCGACCTGCGCCGAAAGATCGAGAGTGGAGTCGTAACCATAGAGCAATTCGAATTCGGCCTCGCCACCGGCACCCTGAATGCGGGCAGCCTCGATCCCAATGCCCGCCGCGAGGAACTCGACCGTGAAGGGGGCGCTGCTGACAAAGCGCAGGCTGTCAAAGTCCCAGGCGAAGTCGCTGACATTCACGGTTGCCGTAGAGTCATGGGTAGTGACCTGAGCCACGGAATTGATGCCGCCATACCGATCATAAGTGCGAGCCGACTTGACGCCGATCAGGTTGGAGTCAAGGGTCAACTCCGCCCTCAGGCTGTCAGCGGGCATACCCCAGATATCGCTGGCCCAGCCCTGCAGGTCCACATCGCCGCGCTGGCCGTAGAGAAAGCTCTCGACATTGAATTCCGCTGTGAGACTGTCAGTAGTATAGCCGTAGAAGCTGCAGGAATCACAGCGAAAGTCCCCGGCAATGCCGGGATCGAGCAGTGGGCCACTGACGATGAACTCCGAGTAGGCTCCGCCCGAGAGTTCTTCGATGAACAGATCGCCCCAGAAGTCGGCCAATTGTGAGGTGCGGAATGCCCCCATGAGATACATTTCATGTTCATAGCTCACCATCCCGGTGGCATAGAAGCGCGAGTGTTTGTAGTCCAATCTGAAGCCGCGACCAAGGTAGAGGTCTTCGACATTCACGGTCATCGGACCACTGAGCGAATCGAAGTTCACCCAATCGAAGGAACCCTTCCCCAGCTTGAGTTGCAGATCCAGGGCGAAGCTATTCTCCCCCATGCCGCTGCCGCGCAGCTTGACATTGCCGCTAAGATTGGAGGGGAAGGTGCCGGGCAGAATGCGGTCGAAGTTCAGGGACTTGACATTGAGATCGGCGGTGAAGGTCTCGGGGCGGGCAATCAGGTCGAGACGCGCTAAACCGTCAACCGTGCCATCGAAAGCTCTGCCCTTGAGATTCGTCAACTCGACGATACCATCGCCATAGGAAAAATCGGTTGTCAGCGGACCCAACTTGCGCTCGAACAAATCGCCTTCAAGGTCGGCGTTGCCGCTGATCCGATCGAGCGTACGCTGCACCTCCGCCGCGAAATCGAACTGGCCGGTGATTTTGGCCTTGAGAATGCGCGACAGCTCATCGAGTGAAAGGTGAGAATCGCTGAATTTCGCGGTGAGCTCGGAGTTTGCAGCCAGCGGATACCAGGCGTTGAGGTGAAGCTCGGACTCGCCGGTGCGAATTGTCATCGAGTCGCCCGCGATCAAGCCGGGCTGCACCAGGACATTGGCCTGGAGATAAGCCAGCGAGAAATCCTTTTTCGGGTAACGTAATGCCAGAGATTCCACCTGAGCATCGATAGTGTCGGCCGCCAGAAGCACACCGGCGTCGAGATAAATGCTGTCCAGCAGCAGCGGTTCCGGGATCCGAAACCATTGGAATCTGCCGTTATCTACTCTGAACTTGTGAATCAGAATGTTCAGACTGCGCTGGACGCCGTCGCCACCGCCTTCGGCGCCGAGCTTGGGCAAGAGCAGCTTGCCGGTCGTGTCCGCCCGCAGCACCACCACCGGAGACTCGATGATCAGCGAGTCCACCTGCCATCGTCCAGCCAGCAATTCGCGCAGGTCGTAATAGGCGCGCAGCCGCCCGATCCTGGCGAGTCGGTAGCGATGCGGCGCCAACTCGAAATCGAGCCGGACATCCTCGATGGTTACGTCATGCCAGAGCGAGCCGCCGATTGAGCCGAAACTGACATTGAGATCGTAGCGCGACTCGACATAGGTGACCAGCAAGCGCTCGGCGATTCGGTGCAGTAGATTCGTCTGAGTCACGAGGTAGAGCGTCAGCGCCACCAGCGCGACAAACAGCAGCACCATGATGATCGGTATTTTGAAGACCGTTCTCATTCGCTGAAGACGTCCTTGATGGTCTCGTTGACTAAGGCCAGTTCATTGCCGGAGAAAATATCTTCGCTGAATATCTGCTGCAGCAGCCTGGCATCCCCACCAAGGTTCCGCGCACCGCGCACGTGGCTGAAGAGCTGCACCGGGTGCTGGGAGCAAGCCAGGAAAGTGATACTGGCGATCTCGCGCTCCAGCTTGGCCGGGACTGGGCGGGAAAGCACTTTGCCATAGCCCTCAACGAGCATCCACTCCGCAAGTTCGGGTGACATGGCCAGCATATTAGCATGCAGTTTCTCGAAATTCGGATGGTAGATTTCGCGGCACCGCGCTTCGCCGCGCAGCCGCATTTCCTCCAGCGACGGCGAATCGCCATTGCGGCCGGGTGTCAGACCCAGTTTGCGGCAGGCCGCCGCGAAAACCCGCATCACCTCGATCGCCTGTGGATAGCCGAAGAAGAGATAGGATTGAAGCAGCAGTTCATAGGCGTCAACCACCGCCAGCGGCTTCGGTACCAGGTTGGGGATCGTGTCTTCCAGTCGATCTAATCTGCCCGGCGCGGCGCACGATGCCAGGTGGGCCACTGCCTTATGTCGTTCAAGCTCACTCATCGCACAACTTTGCTGCCCCCAGGTTATAACAAACCAGTTTAATGTAAGAAGGAAGGATTTGTGTTGCCAGAATATTATCGCACTTCCGCGGATCGCCTCAAGTCAAAAAGAAGGGGCTCTCCCCATCGTCGAGGAGAGCCCGCATAGAAAACGGGGATAGGTTGTCCCTGCCAGAATCTGATTTGCGCTGGTACCTGCGACAGAGCGGCGCGGCTATTGCCGTGCGCCTGCTTGCTGCAATGGTGCCCGCAATCCGGAATTGTAACTGCCGGCGCCGTTCACGTTGTACGTGCGCCAATCGCTGCGTAATCCCCGCGAGGGACTGCGTCCCATCCGCTGCTGCAAATCGACAAACAGCGATTCGATTTGCGAATCCGCGAGATGGAAAGTCGGCAATGCCTCCACACTAGTCGCCCGGTAATTGGACGCCGGACCACTGACACCGATGATGTTGTCATACATCCGAATCGAATTGCGCTGTCCGGCGGAGGCCGGCGTAATCGTCATCGGCTCGGGCTGGCTCACCGTGTACTGTGGTGTGGATTGCGGCTGTTCCAGATTCTGTGTCGATTGCAGACTGAAGAAGGCAATCACCGCACAGACGCTGAAGACAGCGACGGCGGAAACCCAGCGCAGGCTTCTGCCGAACAAAGTCGGCGCCTCGGTGGGCAGATAGCTTTCAGTCGGTCGGTGTTGCTCAGCATAAATCCGGTTCATCAACTTCAGGTTGAAGTCGTCCGGCAGTTTGCGCTGAGGCAACGCCTTCGCGGTTGCCGTGATTTGATCGAAGAACAGCTTTTCTTGCTCGCAGCGTTTGCAGTTTCTTATGTGTACCTCCAGTTCCTGAGATCTGTCGGACGGTAGCTTACTATCAGAATATGCTGATAGGTAAGATCGAACCTTTCGACAGTTCATAGAACTCCTCCATTCGCGGCCGCAGCCGCTTTCTCAATATTGATCGTGCGCGGTTCACCCGAGATTTGACCGTACCGAGCGGAATCGACAGCACCTGAGCGATCTCTTCATAGGAGAGGCTGTCCACGTCCCGCAACACAAAGGCCGTGCGGTATTTCTCGGGCAAACGTTGAATTTCCGTATCCAACAACTCTCGTAACTTCGGCGACTCACCCTTCTGCTCTTCCTTCGCGGGAATCTTGTCGGAGTAGTCAAAAATATCGAAGAACTTAAATTTCTTGCGACGTCGCAGTTCGTTGCGCGCCAGATTCAGCGCGATGGTGTAGATCCAGGTCGAGAAGGCATAGCGAAAATCATAGGACATCTTATGCTGCCAGACGCGCAGAAAGGTCTCCTGCAACAGGTCGCGCGCCTCATCTTCGGAAGAAAGCATCCGGGTCAGCATGTTGAACAGTCGATCCTTATACCGGTCGACCAGGGTGTTGTAGGACACCATATCCCCCTGCTGCACCTTCTGCATCAGATCAAGATCGGGAAGCTTTTCGCGTTTCAGCATGGTCTCCTTCCGGTAGCCGTCCACTCATTGCGATCAGTAATCTACTCTTGTCTACAACCTGCGCCGGCGATTGTTCCCCAAAAATGCGCCGCAAAACCAAGCCCCACTTAACTTTTCGGCAATGGGAACCTCTTCCGGCACTGCCTCAGAATATACGATTTAAGTGGTTAGATTTCAAGGAATTAGAGCCCGGCGACAAGGGTTCGACCGGCTGCGGCTACTGCTTGCGGTGAAACATTTTGGAGCTTACATTCAGGAGCAATAGAGACTTTCTGTTTGTTCGGCAGGTTCGCGAAGGGAGATTCGACAGAGATGAATGTAGCTGAAGCGATCCGTAAACGACGCTCGGTGCGATCATACAAGAGGCAACCGCTGGAGCCGGAGAAGCTCCAGCAGGTGCTCGAAGCGGCGCGGCTGGCGCCGTCGGCTTACAACAATCAGGATTGGCGTTTTGTCGTAGTGCAGAACAAGGAGACTCTGGCAGAGCTCTCGCACGTCTGCGAAGATCAGGCGTACATCGCCGAAGCCGGCGCGGCGATTGTCTGCTGCTCCACCAATCCGGAACACACCCTCTCCAGCGCTGAGCGAGCCTACCCGCTCGATCTGGCGATTGCGGCATCTTTCATGATGCTGCAGGCAGTCGAACTGGAACTGGCTACCTGCTGGGTGGGGGCCTACAATCCGAACCGCCTGAAGAAGCTGCTGCGTGTTCCGCCTGAGGCGCGGGTCGCCTGCATCCTGGTGGTCGGTTATCCGCACTACATTCCGGTCGAGACCACCCGCAAGCCGCTCGAGGAAATCGCCGCGGCGGAGCATTACGATCAGCCGTTTACCGGGCGGTAGGGGACAAACCAGGTTGCTAACCTGGTGTTGCGGGGCTATATTTGATGTAGAGTGAAGACACGCCCGGATGTCACTTGAAGGGGCACACTTCAGAATGGCGGGGCTCTGAAGCGGGGAGGTACGCGTGGGAACACAAATCGCCCAATGGAGAAACAATCTCACACTGCCATTTCTGGCAACGCTGCTCTTTCTGCAACTGCTCACGGCGGTTGGGTATTCATCGAAGGCAAAACGTCCGACGCTGGACATTGATGGCAGGTACACCATTCCGGATTCGATCATCGCCGGACAACCGTTCAGTGTAAAGTTCGAATTCGAGATGCTGGATACTGTGCCCCGCCACACCGATTACCCAGACAAAGCCTGGATCTGGTTTCAGGAGGGATACACGCTTCTTGGTGGGTCAACAACTTGGGAGGGGTCGCTTGAAAGAGGTTCAAAAGTCACGATCGAGTTCTCAGCGGTCTACCCAGAAAATGCCATGAGCACGGGAATACTTTTCGGTGCTCACATTACTACCGGTCGGCATGCTCGCGACCGCGGTGCCGTGTTCCCTTATACTGACAATTACATACGATCCGAGGTCATCAAGCTCATCGGCGAGGAGCCAATCGATCCATTGGACACGATGACCCTCAACGGCAAACCGATGCCGGATGACATGAAAGCAGCCATGCGCGCGATGATTCAACCGCGCAGAGGCAGGCGCGTCGGGCGCGTCTGTGTGACACTCTCAGACCCCGACTCGATTGCGGCTGATGGAGTACTCTGCCTTGGAAGGTACACTTTCCCCGCCAGCAGCACGTCGGAGTCGGCATCAAGTATCTGCTTTCGTTGGGGTAGTGAGGACATGGAGCGCGTCTTGCCTTCCGAGTTGGATTTCTCTGTCGACGGTCTCGATCTCGAACTTCGCGCCGACAGCACTTTCCACATCAACTTTGACGCGCCAGTTGATACCTGCACTATCGAATTCACCTACGACGGTGAAACCTACAGGATTCTGCTCACACGGGTGGATTGAGCAAACAGCCACAAATCCCCGAAGTTTTATTTGACTATCCTTCCCGGCTGCCTTTGCTTTCTGATGAAGAATGCTGTTGGCTTGTTGAATTCCTCGCCGGAGACGAACATAAATGCTTAATCCACGATGCTCCAGGCTGAGCGGGGTGAGTCTGTTGTGCTGTGCCCTGCTCCTTCTCTCACTCGCAAGTTTCACCGCCGTGGCAGGCCAGGACGCCCCGCCGGTGCGCAAAATATACTCATATGACAACATGCCGCCGCGGGAGTTGATCGACTGCCCGACCGCTTCGACCCTGCCACGCGCCAGTTTCGACTTTCGGCTGCGGACCAGTTCGAATGGCGCGTTGATCTCGCAGACCCATATCGGGCTACACCGTCGTTTCTCGCTGGGGCTCTCCTACGGCGGCGAGCGGATTCTCGGCGAGGGTAAAGCCGACTGGTACAATGAAGTCGCTTTCATGGTCAAGTATCAGATACTGCGCGAGACCTATGTCTCGCCCGCGATTGCGTTCGGTTATGATGGTCAGGGCTATGGACGCAGGTTCGATGAGACCGATCGCTTCATGTACAAGTCGAAAGGCCTCTACATGGTCGTCTCAAAAGGCTACCAGACCTACCAGTGGTCTTCCGGTCTGCACTTCGGAATAAATAGGTCCCTGGAGGATGGCGATGGCGACGATGATGTCGACTTCTTTCTGGGCGCCGATCTTTCACTGCAGAATGATGTTCAGTTGGTGGCGGAGTATGATGTCGGTCTCAATGACAACCGCGAGGAAGAGCACACCGGTCGCGGCTGGGGTTATTTCAATGTCGGCCTGCGCTGGATCTTCTCAGAACGGCTGGAACTCGGTCTCGACTTCGAAAACCTGCTCGATAACCGGCTCGACACGCGTTCCTTCACGCGCGGGATTCGCATAACCTATCTGGAGTTTTTCTAGCCCCGTACCCTTTGTCGTCTGGGTGGCACATGTCAAATTGCGCCCCGGGAGCAGTCCGAGCGCCGGCAGATGTGGGCATCTGCTGCGCACAGCGATCTTCCAGGCACCTGCCCTTGTTAATAGATCAATCGTTGGGGAAAAACTTCGCCCATTTGGCGAAGACGTCGTCGAGGAAATCGCCACAGCGCTGCTTAACTTTAGCGGCAAGTTCACGACCCTTCTCAACGTCGAAATCGGGAGCACCGCGCCCCTCAGCGTCATAAAGCAGTACCGACCCGGGGATCGGGTAGACATCGGCGCCGGAGTTGAAACGATAGATGGCATCCTGGTCATGCAGTTCGGCTTTGCCATACTCCGGATTGATCGACATTGCGAATCCGGTCTCATCGATACCGGCATGACCGCCGGGGCTTTGATAGACTTCTTCGGTGACATCCGCGCACAATTGCCACCAGTGCAATACCGCAACCTTGAGTCCAAACTTGCCGAAGGCGGCAAAAGCGACATCTTTGAGCACCGAGTTGTTGCCGCCATGACCATTGAGAATCACCACCCGTCGCAGTTTCTTGTGCGCAAAGGACTCCATGATATCGAGCAGATAGTCGCGGAAAACCTCCGGCCTGATGGTCGAACCACCCGGCCAGCCATAGAGCGATTTGGTGATGCCATAGTGGACACAAGGAGCGAGCAGAGCATTGAAACGCTCGACTAAGGCCTCGCCGATACTGATTGGAATAACATTGTCGGTGCCGAGGATAGTCGCACCGTGGGCTTCAATCGTGCCGACCGGCAGGAAGACTAAATCCGTTCTGGCGGGCACCAAATCGGCGAATTCGCGCCAGGTCAGTTCTTCCAGCCGATAGCCCGCCATCTAAGCCTCTTCCGATTGAAATTTCTGCAGCAGTGCTTCGAGGACTTTCTCGGTATGTCGGGCTGAACGCTCATCGCCCGCCAGCCGGAAGGCGTTGATATCGCGCGCGAGGAACTCGATGTCGCCCGGTTGCCGCATGTTGTACCAAAGCTCCAGCTCTTCCCAGTCAAGTTCGCCTGAGGAGGCAATCTCGACCATCTTCGAGTAGACCTTGTCATTTTCCGACCAGTCGATTTGATCGAACAACTGCGGGCACTTCTTCCGCATGCCGAGCAGATAGTAACTGCCTTCCAAAGTCGGACCGAAAACAATGTCCTTCTGCTCCAGCACCTGATTCGCGTTCTGCAGCATCTGCTTGGAGATCGTCGGCGTCACACAGTCAACCAGCACCACCGCCCGGTAGCCCATGTCGAAACAGCGATCGACAGCCGCTTGCATATCTCTGGAGCTGTTGTGACGCTCCTGCTGCCAAAGCCAGCCTTCTGCATGCTCCAGACGATCCTTGCTCTTGCCGCGCAGCGTACCGATCAGGTCATTGATCGCCTGATCGAGGATCTTCTTGCTCTTCCCTGCCGCGTAGCAAATAATCACTTCATATGAACCGGCGTTGAGACAAGCCACGATGGTGTCCTGCAGGAAAGCGCGATAGAGAGCGTCGGCATCGGTGCTTTCGATTGCATCGGAAAACTGCGACTGAACCTGCTCGCGGTTCTTGTCTTCAAGGAAAATCAGCAGTGCCGTTTTGTTCGTCTTGGCTTTCTTCATCACCGTCTTGGGTTGAGTTCACCTTCACCCTTATGGTGACGCAATATACGAAGCGGTCCACGAATGTAAAGCGAATTGGCAAAGGTAATGGACACTTTTTTGCAGCAGGCGGTGGCAAAAGCAACGGGGGCATTGGTCTCGGCGATGGCTTCGCTCATCGATTCAATCACTCCGAAAACTTCTCGCGCTTCTGATGGTAATTCTTTATTATGGCACTGGGTCGGGGTGTGAGTAGTACAACCTCTGTGCCCGCCGATCGTCATCGAGGTGAGCGTACACTACAACTGTGAGGTATGTTGGCCGTGTTGCATCAAGTCGTTCGATTGTTATGGTTGTCTCTTGCATTTGTCGGCCTCCTGAGTATTCCCCAGGTTCAGGCACAAGCCGATTCGGAGTTCGATCTCGACATCCCCTTCGGGGCAGAGTCCGCTGCTCAGGTCACTCTGGAAGCGCTATTCTCGCGCGAGAGCGCCGCCCCCGGCAAATCTTACCCGGCGGCTCTGGTTGTCGAGGTCGCCGAGGGCTG
>JBDRQZ010000337.1:0-9893 GCA_043826025.1 bacterium
CCGACGGCTCGTCGAACCCGCCTCGACCATGGGTGGGCTACCGGCACGGAATCCCCACCCGACGGCTCGGCCGAAGACGCCTCGACTATGGGTGGGCTACCGGTTTGGCACGTCTATATCTCCTCTCAAATCCGTTGGCGTAATTCGAGAAGCCGCTTATCTTATCAGACTATGATGCGCTTTGACAAATACACGCTCGATTCGCTCGAGTATCACAAGATCAGAGAGGCGGTCGCCAAGCGTTGCCTCTGCGAGGGGGGCAAGCGCCATGTCGAGCGGCTCAAACCGACAATTGACAGCCTGATCATCGATGACGCGCTCACCGAGACGGAGGAGATGAAACAGATCATCCTCTTCGAGGCGGCGTTTCCGCTCTCCGAAGCTGAGAAGATCGATCTGCTGATCGACAAGGTCAAAGTCGAGGGCTCGATTCTCGAGCCCGAGCAACTCAAGAAACTCTCCGATTTTCTCGGGACGATTCTGGCGCTCAATCAGTACAAGCGCGAGCGGGAGGAGCGTTTCCCGAACATCGTCAACTACCTGAAGCAGCTTAACCCGCTTGATGATCTGGTACTGCGGATCGACCGCGCAATCGACCGGGGCGGTGAGGTCAAAGACTCCGCTTCCGACAAACTGCGCCGCCTGCGCGCTGAGAAGATCAATGCCCGCGCGCGGATTATGGATCGTCTCAATCGAATCCTGGGCAAGCAGACCCACAAGTCGGACCGCGTCGATGACATCATCACCCTGCGTGAAGGCCGTTATGTGATCTCAGTGCCTGACACCGATTTCGACAACAAGGCGGGGATCGTGCATGATCGCTCCCGCTCCGGCGCGACTTTGTATGTAGAGCCCTTCGAGACTGTCGAATTCAATAACCGCCTCAAGGGCCTTGAACTGGAAGAGAAACAGGAAATCGAACGCATCCTGCTGGAGCTGACTGATTTCGCGCGCAGCAAAGTCGATGTCATCGAACGCGACTGGGCATTGTTCGCCAAGCTCGATTTCATCCACGCTAAAGGTCAGCTGGCGGTCGATCTCGATGCTGTCAAACCGGAAATCAAGAATGAGCCGGTGGTAAAGCTACTGAAAGCGCGCCACCCCTTGATGCTTTTGGCTGCGGAAAAACGCAGCGAGATCGTGCCGATTGATGTCGAACTTGGTTTCAAATACAATGTGCTGGTGATTACCGGCCCCAATACCGGCGGCAAGACGGTGGCGGTCAAGACTGTCGGGCTGTTGGCACTGATGCTGCAATCGGGGCTGTTGATCCCGGTTGATGACCGTTCGGAGTTGGGCATCTTCGAGAAGATTTTCGCCGACATTGGTGATGAACAATCAATCGAACTCTCGCTGTCGACTTTCTCCTCACATATCTCGCGGATCACCGACGCGATCAGCGAATGCGACCGCGACAGCCTGCTCCTGTTCGATGAAATCGGCGCCGGCACCGACCCCAAAGAGGGTGCTGCCCTGGGTGAGGCGATTATTGAGCACGTGGTGAGAGCCGGTTCGCGCTGTGTTGTCACCACTCACTACTCAAGCCTGAAGACAATCGCTGAGACCGATGAGCGGATCGAAAACGCGTCATTTGAGTTCGACCGGCAGACACTGCAGCCGACCTTTAAGTTGCGTCGCGGGGTACCCGGTTCGAGTTATGCTGTCGAGATCGCTGCGCGACTCGGGATGCCGAAGGATGTGATCAAACGGGCAGGGGAACTGGTCGGGACGCAGGAACGGTCGCTGGCTGATCTGATAGCGCGACTTGAAGAACAACTCAACGCCGCCGAAATCGAAAGGGCGCAGCTTAAAGAGCAGCTCGATCACGCGCATGAACTTGAAGCTATCTGGAAAGAGAAATCGCAGAAAGTCCAGGCGCGTGAAAAAGAGCTGGCGCAACACGGCTATGCCGAAGCCGATCAGCTTGTCGAGGAAACCCGTCGCAGACTCGAACAAGTGATCCGCGAGTTGCGGGAGCAGCAGGCCACGAAGGGCGCAATCAAACGCGGCAAGCAGACTATCGATGAGTTACGCGAGGAACTGGCCGGCAAGCGGTCGCCGGCGAAATCGGTTGCAGACTCAGGCGACCCACCGGTGGCGGGTGATCGGGTTTGGGTCGAGAAGTTGCAGACCGATGGTGAACTGGTGGAGCTGTTTGGCGACGGCAAGCGGGGCAAAGTCCGAATCGGCAAGGTGCTTTACACGATGGAGCTTGCCGACCTGACTCGGCTGGAGAATGAGGCTGAACCCCACGCAATCCCGGCCGGGGTCAATTATGAACCCTTCCGCGAAGACCTCACCAATGAGGTTTCGCTGCGCGGTTTGACGGTCGAGGAGGCCGGAGAGAAGCTGGATCAGTTTTTCGATCAGATTGCGCTGGCCAATTTTCCCAGCGTGCGCATCGTGCATGGCAAAGGCACCGGCGCTCTGCGTCGCTTCGTGCGCGAGTACCTCTCCAAGCAAGCGATGGTGGATTCATTTGAACTGGGGCAGTGGAATGAGGGCGGCGATGGGGTCACCGTCGCGAAGTTGAAGTCGTGAGGCCTGGTGGGCGGCAGACGTCCACGTCTGCCCCTGTCTCTCTGTAGAGCGAGAAGCGGCCAATGCCCTCTTGGGGCTTTACCTGATCGGCACGAAGAACAGCGTAGGTCAAGCTCTCTTGGAGCTTGACATTGTTACTCACCGAACTCCCCAGAGATCTCCTGCGCCCCCAAAGATCCCCATGATGGATCGTACTGCCCTGCCTCCACAAATGCTTGAAAGAGGAATGCGGATAATCAGATGCCGAATTCGCGAAACCGTGCTTAACCGGATTGTAGTGAATGTAGTCGAGATGCCGATTCAAGTCCTCCTGGTTTCTGATCGCGTGATCCCAGTATCGGAGTTGCCAGACTCGTCCTGAAGTAACACCACACTCTTGTCGATAAGTCATGCCAAAGCCGCGCTTGAAACCCTTCATGAAGAGAGGCAGTCGATCCAGATCCGATTCGACAACCAGGTGAACATGATCCGGAAGGATGACCCAAGCCTTCAGATTGGTCCTAAATCTCGAACAGGCGATAGTCAAAGACTCCAGGAGTTGCGACTCGCGATCGAGCAGAATGGGTCTTCGATTAATCGTAACGCTGGTTAGAAAATACATCCCTGTCGGGGAAGGGTACCGCCTTAGGTTTGACATCGCCTACACCCCCTGCCCATTGATGTCAAGCTCCAAGAGAGCTTGACCTACCTCCACGCGTCGTCTGCGTGCCCATGATGTCAAGCTCCGAGAGAGCTTGACCTACCTCCTGCTATCCACGTTTTCGGCCGACTGCTCGGCTATTCTCCATCCTCCAGCACAACTTGGGAGTTTTTGCGTAGGTCGTTGACGCGAGAATTGATGCTCACAATCTCGCCCTGAATTGACTGCGCCAATTCCTGATCCCCGGCTCGTTCTGCAGCCATCAAGGTCTCTTTGAGTTCGCGCTTTCTCTTTTCAAGAACGCTCCTTAGCAGCCGACTCAAGTCCTTGGCAAAGATATGATCTACATCGCCTCGTTTCACGATTGCTGATCCGAGCCTTGCTATTCTCTCCTTGGTGCTCGGGTCCGACGACCTGTCAATTAGGGCAGCGGGGCCGATGCCGAGGCCCTCCTCACGCAGGGTTGCCATAAGGATGAATATGTCTCTTGCTCCGGTTTCAGTTAGATCTGAAGGTGCTATGAATCTCTGCGCCACTTCAAAAAGGTTCGGTCGTTGAAAGATCAACGATAGAAAATCATCCGATGTGCTCGAGTGAATTGGCTCACGCTTCGCTGGTCCAGACCTACTTGAAAGTTGATCCGTTCCCATTATATTCTTGAATTCTGCCTCCGTGATGTGATACCACTCGGCTATTTCCTGGATGAACAACTGCCTCTTGATCGGCTCGCCTATCATGTTCGCCAACTCGGAAAGTCGTTTGATTGCTTTATGCTTCATCGACAGCGAGAGATTTTCGTAACGATCGGGCAGCGTTCCAAGCGAGAACTCGACAAATGACTTTGCTTTCAGCAGCTGCTCCTGCACCGCCTCAACACCACCCTTGCGCGCCAATGAGTCGGGGTCTTCACCGCTCGGCAGCAACACCACCTTGACATCGAGCCCAGCTGCAAAGAGGTGATCGACCGAACGAATGGCAGCCTGCTGGCCCGCCGAATCGGAATCGAACATCAGGATGACACTCGCCGCGCTGCGCCCCAGGAGTTGCGCCTGTTCCTGCGTGAACGCCGTGCCGGAGCTGGCCACAACATTCTTGACACCGACCTGATAGAGTGAGAGATAGTCAAAGTACCCCTCCACGACAATCGCCTCCTCCGCCTTGCGAATCTCGGTGCGCGAGTGGGAGAGGCCGTAGAGCACCCGTGCCTTGCTGTAGAGAGATGTCTCCGGGGAATTAATGTATTTGGCGCTTTCATCCTTGCTGAGCGCGCGCGCGCCGAACGCAATCGGCTTTTGCACGGTGTTAAAAATCGTGAAAGTCAGGCGATTACGGAACCGGTCATAGATACCGCCATCATCCTTCTGAACCACCAGCCCCGACTTGACCAGATCATCATCACTCAAGTCCTTACTGTGCGCATGATAGATGAAGGCCTCCCAACTGTCGGGCGCGTAGCCAAGCCGAAAGCGAGTGATGGTCTCGTCGGTCAGCTTCCGCTCGCGCAGGTATTGCAGCGTCGAGCGCGAGTCCCTGAGATGTTCCGCGAAGAAGTCGACTGCGACTTCATGAGCATAGTAGAGCCGCTCGAATTCCTTCGACTCCCGCCGGTAGCCGACTTCCGGCAACTGGATATTGGCGCGCTTGGCGAGGTACTTCAATGCTTCGGGGAAAGGGAGCTTCTCATGCTCCATGACAAAGCTGAAAACGTTGCCACCTTTCTGGCAGCCGAAGCAGTGATAGATCTGCTTGTCGGGCGAAACCGAGAAGGAGGGTGTCTTCTCCTGATGGAAGGGGCAACGCGCCCAGTAGTTGCGCCCCTTGCGCTTGAGCGGCAGGAACTCCTGAATCAACTCGACAATGTCGGTCGCCTCGCGGACCTGCTCGACTATATCGTCGCCATAGAAAGCCACAGTAACGCAATAAAGGTGCCGCTGCTCATGCAGGCAACAGCTTTCGGCAGAAGCCCGGTCGAGAGGGGTTTAGTTGAACTCGAAGTCGGCGATCTTCCACTCGCCATTCTTGCGGAAATGAATATAGAAGAAACTCGAGTCGGCCGGATCCGGACTGAAAGTGAAACGAAGCGTAGCATTGTCGCGGTCGATGGTGATTTGCCGTTTGTGGATGTTGAACCCATACTCACCGCTGGCCGCGACCGCGGCGAGAAAGGCGTTAGGACCTTTTCCTTCAGGAGTAGGCTGCACATACAGGTGGTTCAATTCGCTGAGATTGGATATGCTCACTGTGGTGACAATCTTGTCGGAAAGAGCCCGTAGCTCCTTCATGTCCTGTTCCGGGTCGCGCTCCTTGATACAGGCCGCAAACGCTGCCAAGAGCCCCACCAGAAACAACACCGAGCGAATCTTCCAGACTTTGCGAAGCATCCTCACTTCTCCTTACACGACCACTCTGAAGGTGGTTGGTTCCCCGGCCAGTAATTCAATCGTCCCACCATGGTCGGCGACAATCCGGTGGCAAATAGCCAACCCCAGCCCCGTGCCCTCCGACTTGGTGGTAAAATAGGGGCGGAAAATTTTGTCACGCAATTCCGGCGAAATAGAAGCGCCCGTGTTACTTACCAACAATTCGACTTTGTCTCCTGCTACCCGGTTTGCTCTGACCTCCACCCGGCCACCATCATCCGCCGCAGCGACGGCATTGCGCAGCAGATTGATGAGGACCTTCTTCATCTCCTCGCGATCAAACCTGCCGTTCAAACCGGCTTCCGCCTTGACACTGAGCGACAGGTTTCGCGACTCCGCTTCCAAGCGAAGTAGGGAGGCTATTTCGTCAATAAAGACCTGAACGTCAACTAAAACTTTGTCGACCTTACCACCCCTCGCTAGCGCCAGGAAATCCCTGATAATCGCATCGAGCCGCTTGATCTCATCGGTCACCGTCCTGAGGAAATGCGCATAGTCCTCCGGGTTCTCACTTGGCTGGAATTCATGCTGGAGCCGCTGCACCGCAATCGAGATTGAATTGAGCGGATTGCGAATCTCGTGCGCGACACCGGCCGCCAGATTGCCCAGTTCGGCCAGGCGCTCACGCACCCGGGTCGATTCAGCCACCCGTTTCTGCTCGGTCAGGTCATAGGCTAACGCGACCGAGCCGCTGTAGGATCGCTCCTCGCTATAAAGCGGTGTCGCCGCGACCAGCAACTCCAGCCAGACACCGTCGCCGCGCCGCAACTCAACTTCATCCCGCACCACACTGCCGGGTCGCTGCCTGATTTTCTCGAGTTGCAGTTCATCGTCGGGGAACAGCTCCAGATAGGAGCGCGCCAGGGCGCCCCGTGCCACCAGGCCAAAGAGCTTCTCGGCATGAGGATTGAAAATCGTAATGCGACCCTCGCGGTCGGTGGCTACAACTGCGGTTTCGACCGCGGTCACGATTTCATCGGTCAGGCTTTGCAGCCGCTGCAAATCGACGGCTGCGCGCCGTGCGCGTCGACTCCAGGTTGCCGCCCAGAAACCTACCACTCCCAGGATGAAGAGCGCAGCGGAGAGAATGATCAGTTGTCGGGTCGATTCATCGACCTGCTGGCGGTAGGAGTAAAGCGACAGCCCCATCCGGAACAATGCCGAGGGCAGCGCATCAGATCTGAAAGAGCGAACCACCTCGAGGATTTCCCGCCCGCCATAGTCGGTCAGTCGCGTGGCAGCCTGACCACTGTTGATCGCATTGATCAGAAAAGTATCGGCATCAATCGCCGTCATCCAGTCGACCTCCTCCGAGGCCAGGACGATCCCTTCATCCGCCTGCAATACCACATAGGCGATCCCCCGCTGGCTGCCGAGTTGACGGACCAGATAGCCGATTCCCAGCGACTCCTGATAGTCGGTGAGTTTGCCGGCCATGCCCTGCAGCAGCAGGACACCGCTGCGAGTCTCGACCGCCACCTTGATGAAATCCTCGCGGGGCAGGACCGAAGTCGCGGGTCGGCAGACCGCCACCTCAGTGAGTCCGGCCAACACCGAGTCAAGCGCCGCCGCGCGTTCATCGAGGCTGTCGACAAGTTCGCCGACAGTCTCCGGCCAGGAGGAGGCCACTACTGAACGCGTTCCGTCAATCAGATCGACACGTTCGAGATCGAAGCGCCGTTGCCAGACTGCCAGCGAGTCGCGGAAACCGGGGCCCTGATCGATCAAGGTGCCCAGCGTTGCCGCCAACGGCACCAAATGGTCGGCGGTCGCCTGTTCGACAATCACCGAGGCCGCGACGTTATTGCCGGCCGAGATAATCAAAGACTGCATCAGCGACTCGCCCTGCCGGGTCAGAACGCGCAGCATATTGCTGCGGGAGGCATCGATGCCCAGATAGGCCATCACAAAGACCACTGCTGCAAACAGCGCGATTAGCATCAGGATTGAACGAAGGCGCAATGCGGTCACTCTCACAACTCCGGGAGATAGCTTGCCATCTGTGCGCCAATATGGTAGTTTTGCGGTGGAGGCAAAAGCTATTTATGCGAGTCGGCTTTCTTCAATATCAGGTGCGCTTCGGTGAAGCGGCCGCCAATCGCGCCAGCATTGAGTCGCTGCTGGGCGACGCGAAATTCGACCTGCTGGTGCTTCCAGAACTCTGTCTGTCCGGTTACTTCATGCCCTCCGGCGAACGGCTCCGGGAGTTGGCGACGCCCTTCGGCGAAGGTGAGACCTTCGAATTCTTTCGCAAGCTGGCGCGCGACCGTGACGGTGCTCTAGTATTCGGCTTTCCCGAACTCGATGGTGGCGCTATCTTCAATTCCGCCGCTGCAGTACTGCCCGATGGCACGTCACACAACTATCGCAAGGTGCATCTGTTCGACCGCGAGAAGGAGTGGTATGACCAGGCGGATACCGGTTTTTCAGTGTTCGAGTTTCGGGGCGCGAAGATCGGAATGATGATCTGCTTCGACTGGATCTTCCCGGAGGCGGCACGGGTTCTGGCCCTGATGGGCGCCGATATTATCGCCCACCCCAGCAATCTGGTGTTGCATCTCTGTCAGGATGCGATGGTCACTCGCGCTATCGAGAACTCGGTCTTTACGGTCACATGTAATCGTACCGGCAGCGACCGGGCAGGAGAGGAGGAGATCGCTTTCACCGGCAAGAGCCGGATCGTCTCTCCAGATGGGCAGGTGCTTGGCGAAGCGGGAGCCGCTGATGAGAAGCTATCGCTTATCGACATCGATCTCAGTCAAGCACGGGATAAACTTCTGACACCCAACAACGATCTTCTGGCAGACCGTCGGCCGGAATTCTATGGTTCAATCAGCAAAGACAGATAAACAAATACTTTACGTTACGGCAAATAAGGCTTTGTCTGTCATTCTGCTAACATAGTACGCATCGCTTACGCAATATTCCTGAAATAACTATTACCAAAGCACTAATCAGCTAAAGCCGATCTCCCGTTTGCCGATAACCTCCAGTGAAGATAACTCTTAGCTGGGACAGTGCTAGTGAAGACGGCAAAGATTCTTGTCATCGACGACGAGCCGGAAATTACCGAAATCCTCGAAGCATTCCTGTCGAATGCCGGGCATAAGGTAGTCTCGCAGAACTCGGCCTCCAAAGGGCTCCAGATGGCCAGGGAATATCAGCCCGACATGATCTTCCTCGACATCATGATGCCAGAGATGGATGGCTATGAGATGTGCGAGCGTCTGAAAGATGATCCTGCAACCGAGGATATCCCGGTGATCTTTCTGACCGGCAAAGACACTGCCGACGACCAGGGCAAGAGTTTCAAGTCGGGTGGCGACATGTACCTGAAAAAGCCCTTCGTTTGCGAACGTCTGCTTGAAATAGTCAACATTGTGCTCCTCAGCCTTAGCCGTGTCTAAGGCGCCAGATTGTACAAACTGAGGATGGCCGCTGTGGTGGTCGGCTATCCTCAGATTTTTGTTGCCCTTTTTGTGCACCGCACTATATTGAACCCATGCGAACGATCAAACGCTATCCCAACCGGCTGCTTTACGATCCCGAAATCTCGCGATTCGTGACCGGGGAGAGCCTGCGCGAATATGTCCGGAAAGGGATCGAATTCGAGGTCCGGGAAAGCCGCTCAGACAAGGATGTCACAGTGCCGGTCTTGAGCCAGGTGCTGATCGATGATCTGACGCAGTCGGAAAGCAAGAAATCGGTTATTGAAACGATTCGGGGTTTTATCGCCCTGAAAGGAGAGTTTACCGTGGAGATTCTCAAGAAGACGGTGCTGGCTTCGGTCGGCATGTTCGACCTGACCAAGAAGAAAGCGGAAGAGATTGTCGACGCGTTGATCAAGCAGGGTGAGGTCGCCAAGACTAAACGCGCCGATGCAATCCTCGAATTGCTCGACAAGGCGGATGAGTCGGGCCGGAGCTTCAAGGACCGGGTCAGCAAAGATGTCAAAGAGACAATCGAGAAGATGAAGGTCGCCCGCAAGAAGGACCTTGAAGAACTCAGCACCAAAGTCGATGAACTTTCCGCGCAGCTCAAGGCGGTACTGGAGAAGCTGGGGGATTAATCTCGTAGGTCCGAACCCCTGCGGTTCGGACTCCAAGTTTCTTCTGCGCAAAGGCGTCCGAACCGCAGGGGTTCGGACCTACAAGAGAGAGCGCATGACTGAAGACAATCTTGAATTAACTCCCATCGGCGTCATCCATACGCCATTCGAAGAGGCGCACGGTACGCCGATCCAGCCGAGTGCCGCCAAAGGCGCGCAGGGCAGGGTGGAAATATTACCTGAG
>JBDRQZ010000338.1:0-5797 GCA_043826025.1 bacterium
TCCCAATACATTGAGTATCTTGTACTATCCCCGAATTCTCAGTCAAGCGATCCCCTAATGCTGACGATAAAACTGCAGTAGGGGAAACCGTGAAGGGATGGGATCGGCTCACGACTTCAGTAAGCACGAAGATCGACCCAAAACGGGCAACAAAAGTGGAGATGGCTAGCTGACAAAGGGGTAACCCCAACTCACCCCCGAACGAAGTCAGCATTCGGGCCTCAAGACTGGTTCGCAGACTGGAACTGAGCAAGGGTGCAACATTGACAGAGCTTGACGCCGTAGCAAAAGACCCCTTGGATTCTGCCCCGAAGCGACATCGCTCAGATTGTGGGCTGCATGCTGCTCCGGAGCTGGACCTGCGGACCTGCCCCAACGAAGCCTTGCTGGAGGTCTCCAGCGAGATATATGTGTTACTGGACCGCGAAGGAAAAGTGCTCTACGCCAATCCTGCGACCGCCGTACGACTTGGTTGCGAAGTCCCGGACTTGGTAGGAGAAGAGATCTTTCTTCACCTGCCAACGGATCGTTCCCCGGAGCTGCGCAGGATCTTCAGGCAGGTGGTCGATGAGGGAGCACCAATCACCTGGACCGACACCCAGGATGAAATTACCGTTCAGTGCTCTGCCAAGCCGGTCCTTGGCCCGGATGGCAGGATTGAGAAAGTCGCCGTTTTCGCCAGAGACATGACCGAGACGATTGCCGCCCAACGACGACTGACCGAGCGCGAGCGACTCCTGCAAGCGACCATGGAGTCGACCGCCGATGGCATTCTCGTTGTCGATGATTCGGGCAAGGTGGTGATGGTTAACTCCCGCTTTGCCGAGCTGTGGCGCGTTCCGGCGGAGCTGCTTCAAGCCCGCGATGATGAGAAGCTGCTCGAATTCGTCCTCGATCAGCTCCAGGACCCGGAAGCTTTTCTGAGCAAGGTTCGGGAGCTCTACCACACCGACGCGAGAGATTTCGACACTCTGCTCTTCAAAGATGGTCGAGTCTTCGAGCGCTTCTCCTGTCCGCTGCTGAATGGCAAAGAGATTAACGGCCGTGTCTGGAGTTTCCGCGATGTCACGAAACGGGAGAAGGCAGCTGCGGAGTTGCAGGATACTCTGGCGCGCTATCGCTCGCTTTTCGAGGATGCGCCGATTGCCATCTACGAAGTCGATCTCAGTGAGTTGAAGAAATTCATCGTGCAGTTGAAGCTCACCGATGCTTCGGTCCTGCGTGCCTTCTTCCAGGCCCGTCCGGAAGCGATTGAGCAGTGCATCTCACTGATCAAGATCGGCGATGTTAATCCCAGCGCCCTGCGGGTCTACGAAGCCGCCTCGCGCGAAGAGTTCATCGCTAAATTCCGCAACACCTTTTCGCCGGAGATGCTCGATGCCTTTATCGATGCGCTCGCCGCGATTGCCCGGGGCAATACCCTCTGGAAGGCCGAAGTCAGCAAATTCACCTGCGCCGGTAATCGCCGAGAAGTAATCCTCAAGGTTTCCGTCTGTCCCGGCTATGAGCGCACACTTGCCAAAGCGCTGCTCAGTGTGGTGGACATCACCGATCGCAAACGGACGGAGGACGCCCTGCGGAGCAGCGAGGCAAAATTGCGCACCGTGATTCACGCCACCCAGGATGCGATGATATCGATTGATCAGGCGGGCCTAATCAACCTGTTCAATCCGGCGGCTGAGAGAATGTTCGGACACGGCTCGGCTGAGATGATCGGCAAATCTCTGGCGATCCTGATGCCGGACGAGTATCGAGTACGGCACGCAGAATATATACGCAGCTACCTCGAGACCGGCAAGCCTGACGCGGCAATCGGCAGAACGGTCGAATTGCCGGCACTGCGGGCTGATGGCGAGATCTTCCCGATTGAGATTTCCCTGTCGGCCGGCGAAGCGGAAGGGCGACGCTTTGTGATCGCCGTCCTGCGCGACATCACCGAACGACGTCTGGCACAAGAGGCCTTGGAAGAGTCGGAAGAGCGCTTCCGTGACCTGGTTGAACATGCCGACATCGCCATCATGGCCGACAATGAGCAGGGTGAACTGCTGTTCTTCAACGACAAGTGCGCGCGGCTGTTCGGCTATGCTCCGGCGGAATTCGCGGATCGGCGGATCGACGCGATCGTGCACCCCGGTGATCTCGATTGGGTGCTGGAGTATCATCGCCGCCGCTACCGGGGCGAAGCTACCCCGACCAGATACGGATTTCGTGGGGTGAAGAAGGATGGCACTATCCTGCATCTGGACATCTCGGTCAGCGTGCTGAGGGAAGAAGGCAAGGTTGTCGGCACGCGCAGCTACCTGCTCGACATTACGGAGCTGAAGAAGGTCGAAGTTGCCTTGCGCGAGAGCGAGGAGCTGTTCCAGAGCTTCGCTGAGACAGTCACCGATGTCATCTACCGTTTTGATATCAGAAAGCAGCAACTTGACTTCATCTCGCCCTCAGTTGAAGTCCACACTGGTCACCCAGTCGAAGCCATCAAGGCTAACCCCTGGCGTATGATGAACCACTTTACGCATCCCGCAGATCGACGGCGCGTGATGCGGCAGTTCTGGGCACATCTGCAGCGGGGTCCGGGGCATGGCAACTGCTATTTCGAGTACCGGGTGATTCGCAAAGATGGAAGGGTGATCTGGGTCAGTGACCGCCGCGATGTTGAGTTCGATGAGCACAACAAGCCCGTCTGCGTGAATGGCGTCTCGCGCGACATCACCATTCAGAAACTGCGTGAGCAGGAGCGTTTACAACTCGAAGCGCAGATGCAGCAAGCCCAGCGCATGGAGAGCCTCGGCGTGCTGGCCGGTGGCATTGCGCACGAGTTCAACAATATGCTGGGCGGTATCCTGGGCACGGCCGAATTGATACTCAACGAACTCCCCGGCGACTCTCAGCTTCGCCTGGATATCGAGCAAATCATGGCGGCAGCCGGACGTGCCGCGCATCTGACCGATCAGATGCTGGCCTACTCCGGTAAGGGCGCCTTCGTCGTCCGGCCGCTCGGCCTCTCGCGGGTGGTGCGGGAGATCTCTGAGTTGCTGCAGGCAGCGATGCCCAAGGGAACGCGACTCGAATTCGATCTGGCAGCCGAGCTGCCGCCCACTGTCGCCGATCTTTCCCAAATGCGCCAGGTGTTGATGAATCTGGTCACCAATGCCGGTGAAGCCATGCCTGAAAGAGGCGGCGTAGTCACAGTCTCGACCGGTCTAATCGACGCCGATGAGGCTTATCTCCAGGAGACAATCGCCGGTGCCGAGATTCCGGCCGGTAAGTATGTCTATGTTGAGGTCTGTGACGATGGTTGCGGCATGGAACACGCGACGATGGCGCGGATGTTCGAACCCTTCTTCACCACCAAGTTTGCCGGACGCGGTCTGGGATTGGCGGCGGTGGACGGAATCGTGCGCGGCCACAGCGGCACCATCAAGATCAACTCAGCGCTCGGAAAAGGTACCTGCATTCGGGTGATTCTGCCGGTGGTGGATACGACGCAAATGACAAACGCCCCCCAGGATGATTGTGACACCGGTCGGTGCCGGGGGTTGATTTTGGTCGCGGATGGTGAAGAAACCACCAGCTATCTGGCTCGCCGCATTCTCCAGCGCGCCGGCTACCGAACGGTGGCCGCCACCGACCAGGATGAGTTAATGGCCATCCTGCGGGATCAGGAGCAGCGCATTGAGCTGGCCTTAGTCGACAGCTATCTGTCAACCGGCGGCATTGATGAACTGAAACAACGCATCAGTGAACTCCCGCGACGCCCCGCTTTCATCATAACCGGCAGCGATCCGGAGGAATTAAGCCTGGCCAATGCCTGCGGCGCCTGTTTCGTGCACAAACCCTATCGACCCCAGGCATTGCTGGAGGCGGTCGAACGCACTCTCGCTCAGTTCCGCGAACAAGAACCCAACTACAGTATCTAGGAATCCCTGAGTGATCGTTGAGGCAGAAAGCTTCGGGCAGAGGCTAGATGCTGTTCAGCAGTCGTCCGAAGCGCAGCCGTCGCGGCAGGTGGGAGATATTATAGAAAATCGAGGATATCAGGCCGTCAATATAGAGCGGCGGTCCGATCTCCGGAGCGTTTCGGTCGGGCGCCCAACTCCAGTAGATTAGCATCGCCTTGCCATGGATGTGCTTGCGCTCCAGAAATCCCCAGAAGCGCGAATCATGGCTGTCGTCGCGATTGTCACCCAGCACGAAATATTGCCCGGCAGGAACCTGGAAGGGGCCGAAATTGTCACGCGCCGAGAATAGTTCCGGGATGATTTCCGGATCGACAAACATCGCCCACTCTTCGTCCCGAACTGGAACGTCATCAACGATCAACTGCTTGTCGCGCACCTCGACCTTCTGGCCGGGCAGAGCAATTACGCGCTTGATGAAATCTTTCGAGGGATTTAGCGGGTATTCGAACACGATGACGTCGCCGGGCTGGGGGTCGCTGAAGTAGTAGCTAACCTTGTCGACGAAGAGAAAATCTCCCTCCAGCAGGGTGGAATTCATCGAACCGGAGGAGACCCGATAAGCCTGGACGACGAACATTCGCAGAATTACTGCGATGACGATCGCCACCAGGATCGCCTCAACGTATTCCTTAATAAAGACTTGCCGCTTGCGACTGGCAAGCCGCGCGGCAGTCACCGTGCGCACTTCTCCGACCATTTACCGCTATTATCGGCTGTCTGGCCGCTTTAGTTCACCCCCTACTTAGTTTTTGTGCGGCAGGAAGTTGGCGGAAGTGGAGATGGTGGATTACAGCAAATGCCGGTAGTAAAGCAGACTGGCCAGCGCCAGCGCCAGGCCGATTGCCAGATAGAATGGCGCGAGATAGATTTTCGGCAGCGGTGAATGCCGCATGGCGTAGCCCATCGCCATCATGATCACCACCATAAAATAGCTGCGCTTGTTCTGGAACGCGAAGAGGCAGACCTTCTCCTTGCCGGGTGCCTGGGTGTAGATGCGGGTCAGATTCTCGGCAGCCAGTCTGGAAAAGCCGAACCAAAAGATCGCTACCCCGCCGACAATGCCGAGCGCTAGCGGCAGAATCAGATTCCCCTCGTAGGCTGCGAACCAATAGCAGGCCATTGCGGCAAGCACTGCACCGACAGCAGTCCAGAGCAGTCCGGCGAAAAGTACGAGCCATTTGCGTTTAGCGGAGGGAGCTCTCATAGGTTTAGGATGCTCAGCTTGTGGCCGACGCGCAATGGAAAATCTCTGTTACGGTTTCCGTTTCGCCGACATTTCCTCCAACAGATCGATCTGTACTTCCTGGATTTCCAACAGCCGCTGCCAGGAGTTATTGATGAGTTGATCGAGCTTCAGGTGAAGCTGCCGGATTTCGATTTCGGCCTTGAGGTTGACCTGATAGTCATGCTCGGCTCGTAAGCGGTCTTTGGACTCCTGCCGATTCTGGCTCATCATGATGATCGGCGCCTGCATGGCGGCGACACAGGAGAGTACCAGATTCAGCAGGATGAAGGGGAAAGGATCGAAAGGCCGCTGGAGCAACAGGTAAGAATTGAGGCTGATCCAGAGCGCTAGGACTGCGGCACAGATGATGATAAACCGCCAACTGCCGCCGAATTCCGCGACACGGTCGGCGAGCCGCTGCCCCAGGGTAAGTCGTTCTTCAAACTCCGGATTGATGTTGCGGGCGAGTACTTCCTGTTCCGTGAAACTGTCGAGAACGGCCTGCTCCACCGCAGAAACCTCGCCTCGTTGCTCTTGCAGGATCTGCTGCAAGTAAGTGGCGCGAAAGTCCTTGAGACAGTCGTGGCAGATCAGGTGCCCCGGACCCCAG
>JBDRQZ010000339.1:0-3385 GCA_043826025.1 bacterium
GACCATACACCCGATCGACAAACGGCGTATCTTCTTCATTTGTCTGGGGCTCTTTCTGTTCTCAGTAGTCTACTTTTCACCGGCCTGGCCCGATGCGGTCAACCCTAATGGTGAAAGCTTCGCGCTGACCCGTGAGGCCAAAGCGGCAATCGGGCTGTTCCTGCTGGCCGCTGTTTGGTGGGTATTTGAAGTTGTACCGATAGGCATAACCAGTATCGCCATCGGCGTCACGCAGGCGATGTTTCTGATTCGCAAAGACCCCAAAGAGATTTTCGGCGATTTCATGGATCCCTCGGTCTGGTTCATCATCGGGTCGGTGGTGATCGGCATGGCGTTCTCGCGCACCGGTCTGACCAAACGGATGGCCTACAAGATGCTGCAGATGGTGGGCGACCGCACCAGTATGATTTATCTCGGCGCGTTCGCAATGACCGCCGGGCTGACTCTGATAATGGCGCACACGGCGGTCGCGGCGGCGGTGTTCCCGCTCCTGATGGCGATCTACTCGCTGTACGACTCCGAAGGCCGGCCGACGAAGTTCGGCAAGGGTTTGTTTATCGGGATGGCCTTTGTTGCGGGTGCGGGCAGTATCATTACCCTCTTGGGCGCGGCGCGCGGCGCAGTCGCAATTGGGTTCTTCAAGGATATTATTGGACGAGAGATCAGTTTCTTCGAGCTCTCCTACTACATGTTCCCGGTCGGAGTCGTGATGGTGTTTTTGCTCTGGGGCTTCTTCATGGTGATCTACAAACCGGAGCGCAAACGCATTGAAGGACTCCACGCGCGGGTACATGCCCTGGCCGCCAATCTGGGGCCGATGACCAGAATCGAGATCATGACCATTGCGATCGTGGCGCTGACCATTTTGGCGATGAGCCTGCGCTCTTTTGTGCCCGGTCTCGATCAGGTCAACAAGAGCGCGATCATCCTGGTCTCCACCCTGCTCTATTTCATCTTGCGAATCCTGACGATCAAGGATCTCGAAGAGATTCCCTGGAACATCGTGCTGCTCTTTGGCGGGGCGATGTGTATCGGGTTCTGCTTGTGGCAGACCGGCGCGGCAAGCTGGATCGCGATCAAGTGGCTGGTGCTGTTCCAGCACGCGCCCTGGTTTGTCTTTGTGATGGCGATTGCGCTGTTTGTCCTGTTGATGACCAACCTGATCATGAATGTCGCGGCGATTGCGATCTCGGTGCCGGTGGCGCTGGAGATGGCCCCCTATCTCGGTGTTGCGCCCGAGGTGATTGTCTTTGCGATGCTGGTCACCGCCGGTATGCCATTCCTCTTCCTGGTCGGCGCCGCGCCAAATGCGATAGCCTACGAGAGCCGGCAATTCACCAGCGCTGAATTCTTTAAAGCCGGAGTCCCGGCAAGTATCTTGTTGATGGTGGTGCTGGCCCTGTTTGTCTGGCTGATCTGGCCCTTGATGGGCATGCCGGTGACGATCTCGTAGGCGTGTGCTGATCAGTGCGCGCGTCTGGGTGCCCCCGTCATGTCGCCCTGGCGCAGCCTGTCCCCGAGTCTTGCGCCCGAGTTTCGTCGGGCATTCGTCGGGGAGCCAGGGTCCATGAAGCAACCAGAAGCGAAGAATCGCTCCTGAGCAGTACGCCTGAGTGCAAGAAGGACATCAGCAGCGACTCCGGCGATTGCATGGATGCTGGCCTGCGCCAGCATGACAACTCTGATGCGCGGTCAGGAATCCCTTCCTGACCGAAGAACTGATTGTCGATACCGCAAGGGTCTCGACAGGGATCTCCTCATGGATGTCGAAACCCCGAGGGTTTCGACCCACTCGTCTGCCGTGTGCGGCTGAATTCGGTACCCCACTCGCAAGAATGGGGATTCAGAGGGGATCAAAGAGCCCACCCTTGCGGGTGGGTTACCGAAGATGGGTTACCTGTTGTCGATACCGCAGAGGGTATCGACCTACGGGACTAGAAACCCCCGCGATGGGGCTTCGCCCCGTACCCCAAAGAGTCAAATAGTCAATCAATCCCGGACACAACGAACAGAGAAGCCGTAGTGCTTGTCGCTGAAGGCGCGGTGGATCTGCGAACCGTCGTAACCTAGCTCCCGGCTCCATCCATAGGTGCTGAGGTGCTCCGTCGAAGACCAGTGGAAGGCATTGCTGCCCATCCAGAAGAAGTAAGCATTGCTGAGCCGGTAACCGCCAGGCAGCGCGGTAAAACCACTCTCGTTAGTAGCTCCCGTATTCGGACTCTGCCAATGTGTTATCCCAGCTTCCTTTGATTTGCCGCCTTCGTCAGTTCCCCGAAAACCTGTAGCGTCGGCCTCAGCCTGACTCATACCCAGATGCATCTCAAGTTGCTTCCATTCATCATCAGAGGGAATATGCCAGCCCTCCGGCGCTATGCCACGGCTGTCAATTACGGCATACCAGTTGTACAGCCTGCCATAGGTAGCAACATTGCCTTCGTCGTTGTCATAGTTGCAGTAGGCGCCGGTCGAAAGACCTTCCCATTCGGTATTGTCCGTCACATTCGGAATCGGGTCGCCGTTGCGGTAATGTGTGACTCTCAAGTTCCCCAACATCCACCACTGATCGCCAATCTTCACTGTGTAATAGAGATTGCCATCGAAATCTGTCACCGTTCCGATCCCACTCGGACCGCTGCCACAATCGGGTGCGGGCCCCCCACTGAAGATGTACTGAATCAGGTAGACAGCATCAGAAATATTCGCGATCTGATCGCCGTTCACGTCGCCACAGACATAAGGGTCGGCGGTTGCGGCTGAGGCCATGATGAAGATGGCCATTACGATGATGAAGCCCAGTGACTTGTAGTTGTTGCGCATGATTCTACTCTCCCCAGCATGCTGATTGATTGTTGGTGCACATACCTTTCGCCTGGACTACTGTCCTCTTATAGTTGCAAGGTCTGCTTGAACTTATGATATATATACCTATACAAAGGTGCCCCCCAGCATCTGTCACGGGCCTTTTGCCCCTGAAGCCTGCCCGCCGGGTGCTCGTGACAGAGTGTGAAAACCAGTGTGCCGGCGAGTCGCACCGGCGATTCAACAGCCGATTGTTTAACAGGTCATCCGTTTCGCGCCGTTCCTTTCCGCTTTTCCGGATCGTTTACTTAGCCGCTAAGTAAGCTTCCTTCGCCAAAAAGTAAGCTTTCCCAGCCTCCAAGTTGTAGGTCGAAAGCCTTGGCTTTCGACAGAGATCACTCGTAGATGTCGAAGCCGCGAGGGTTTCGACCTACTTTGCTAGGGACCGCACCCCCTAATGGCTACTAGCAGACCTAGAATCGAACAAACTGAACCAATTACGTAAAGCGCAGTCAATCCACTTGAGCCACCAGAGGAGCGGGCGGCACCCGCGCCGGACCGTTGAGCTTCTCGTTTCTTGAAATCG